>NZ_DJUD01000022.1:0-260779 GCF_002439405.1 Psychrobacter sp. UBA6291
CTTTTGCAAGAGGTCTATTAAAGTGCTTTTTGCTCAAAGCTTACTAAATACTAATAATCAAATACGATTAAAAATAAAAACGTTTGCGCTAAAAACTACAAGCCAGTTATAAGAAATGAACAGCCATGCATCAGCGCGTAACAAATGATGCTTAAGCTAAGCGTTTATTGTTTTATTTAATCTTTTAAAAAATCTATTACTTTTAAAACTTGTTACTTTTAAAACTTGTTACTTTTAAAACTTGTTACTTTTAAAACTTGTCTATTTTTGAGGATATATCATGTCAGTATTAAAAAAAAATCAGCCGAATAAACTGGCGCTATTTAGCGCTTTAACCGCCGCGCTCGTTATCACATCTGGTTGCCAATCATTAAAAACCGCTAATGCTACCAACCAGCCTATCGGCACGGTACAAGGTCAGAGACCTGAACAACCTAAAAAGCTTGAGAACTTTAATATCACGGGCAAAATCGGCGTTACCACACCTAGTAAGGACAATTCAGGAAACCAAGGCGGCAGTGCGTTTTATGCATGGGGACAACAAAATGACCGTTTTGCTATCGAATTGATTGGCGCGCTTGGTATTGGCAAAACCAATATCGAATATAATGGTCAGTCGGCGACTTTAGTCAGCGAAAAAACCGGCACGTTAACCGCTGCTGACCCTGAAACCTTGCTCAAAAAAGCCACGGGCTGGCAAGCGCCGATTTCACAAATGCCGTATTGGATATCGGGTCGCCCCGCGCCTTCAGACAGCGCGCCACAGCTTGATGACCAAAGCCGTTTGATTAGCTCGGTCAATGGTGAATGGCAAGCGAACTTTAGTTATAAAGGCAACGACAAATTGCCAAATAAAATCAGTGCCGTACAGTCACAAGGCAATAAAGTAGTGATGACTATCGATCATCAAAAATAATAGCCTTATGTAGACAGTAGAAAACACTATCTTTACTTACAACTCATAAAGACATTTATTTATGACTGAACGCACCACCGCAACATCAGTTATCACGCGCTTGTCACCGGCCAAGATTAATTTATTTTTGCATATCACTGGTAAGCGCGCTGATGGCTATCATAATCTGCAAACCGTCTTTCGCCTGCTTGACTGGGGCGATTATCTGCATTTTACGTTTGTAGACGATGCAGTATTTTCTATTATAGATAAAACCTTCGACGCTACTAAGCTTTGTCATCAGCTGCTAACGCTTGCTGGTGCCGACACCATAACCAGTAGTATCGATGACAATCTGATTTTTAAAGCCGCCCAAGCGTTACTAGCATTTGCTCTTCAAGCTGACAGACTACCTAAGCAGCTGCAATCAGTGCAAATCACCTTGGATAAGCATTTACCAATGGGTGCAGGCTTAGGCGGTGGCTCATCCAATGCCGCAACGACCTTATTAGTCTTAAATGAGATTTGGCAGCTCAACTTTAATCAACATGAGCTGATAAAAATTGGCGCAAGCATTGGCGCCGATGTGCCGATATTTATCTTTGGGCAAGATGCCATTGCCATGGGTATTGGCGAGGAGCTGTCCGCCATTGATTTGCCCGAGCAGCAATATTTAGTGTTAACCCCAAACGCCCATGTGAACACGGCTAAGCTGTTCGCGCATCCAAAGCTACAACGAGATATCGACGCCCTATCCATTGACATCATCAAAAGCCAGACCAATGACTATGTGCAACATTTAAACTCGCCTTATAACAATGTCTTTACGCCAGTGGTGACGAGTCTCGCTCCGGCTGTCGATGCAGCGTTACAGTATTTGCAAGGCTTAGAATCACAGGCACTCGGTACAGCTCGTATGACCGGCTCTGGTAGCGCCGTGTTCTTGCCATTGGATACGAGTGTCACGACTGATAAGGCGCTGTTGGCAAAATGGATTACGGATGCGCCTTGTGCAGGGTATCTCGTTGGCAGTTTGTAAGATGGACGTGCCCTACTCAAACTCTCAAATAAGTTGGTATTAATATGAACCATTCATATCTAAATAAGAGTCTAATAACCGCCACCGTTTTTATTTGCTTATCATCGAATTTGACTGGGTGTGCATTACTATCTAAATCTCACGATGAATCTCATGCTAATCGCTTATCCGATAAAATAACTTTGCCACAACAACTAGACATAAAAGTAAAAGACAACTCTCAAAATATAGAGGTTTCTCAGCAAGATTCCAAAGTCAGCTCGCCTACTGAACTATTCACTTATGCCGCGACTCTTTCAATGCGAGAGATAAATTTTGTTTTCAAAGGTAAATACGTTATCAAAAATAACTGCTTATACTTTGTAAAAAATAACAATGAGTATCTTAGTCCTATTTTTTATCCCGATAGAGCGATTCTTTTTGAGAATGAACAAGCCATTTCTCTAAATGGAACCAAAGTTAAGCTCGGTGAGGAGGTTGTCACTAGCGGTATAATTAAAGAGCGTATAGGTAGTTACTATTTACGAAAAGGTGATATTGTCATCGAAGACCCAGAGAATACAGCTTGTTTGACGGAACCTGCAATATTTATGAGTGGTAGAGTGGTCAATCCTCTCGTACAAAAGTAACTCGCACAGCATTAGCTTACGATTGACAGGCTTAATAAAAAGACCTCTATTCACTACAATAGTAGCGATGCAACTCAGGCTAATTCACTTAGTTTCGAATAAAAGCCATAAAAAGGCGCAAATGACTTGCAAAATCTAAATATTTATTTATAATAGGTCGCCTCAATAGGGGTATAGCCAAGTTGGTAAGGCATCAGGTTTTGATCCTGACATCCGTTGGTTCGAGTCCAGCTACCCCTGCCATTTTTAAGTGTAAAGCGTTCGATATGTCGTCATTATAAGCCTTTTTTAAATAAACGCTTATTTTATTGACATTGACAACGTTATCCCAGTTTCGGTATAGTTCGCAATGAACACCGTTAGGGAAAAGTTATATTGTAGACAGTTTATCTGTTTATAATATAACGAACAGGTCGTGACGCTATTTTAAGCGTAATTTAGTATAAATTATGCCTAGATATCGACGTACACAGCCTAGACATTACAGGGGTATAGCCAAGTTGGTAAGGCATCAGGTTTTGATCCTGACATCCGTTGGTTCGAGTCCAGCTACCCCTGCCATTTTTTACTGTAATAGTAGTCATCAATAGTTTTCCATACTCTTTTCTAAATTTGAGCAGTTTGATACTGCTTAGCGGTCGCTGCTTGAGTTAATCAATAGGACTTCTGTCATGCCTTATTTGGCGATTTTTACGGGTAATGCCCACCCAGAATTAGCAAAAACCGTAGCCGATCATCTCCATATACCTCTTGGTAAAGCTGACATCACGCGTTTTTCTGATGGCGAAATTGCCGTGGAAATCAAAGAACACGTTCGCGGTAAAGACGTGTTTATCATGCAGCCTACTTGTGCACCGACTAACGACAATTTGATGGAAATCATGATGATGGCCGATGCCTTGCGTCGTTCTAGTGCTGGCCGGATCACTGCTGTCATGCCATACTTCGGTTATGCCCGTCAAGACCGCCGTCCGCGTTCAGCACGTGTACCTATCTCGGCCAAAGTCGTCGCTGACATGCTAAACATCGTTAGTATTGACCGCGTTATGACCGTTGATTTGCACTCAGATCAGATTCAGGGCTTCTTTGATATCCCAGTTGATAACATCTATGGTACGCCTGTCTTATTAAACGATCTTAAAAAACAAGATTATGACAATATCATGGTGGTTTCACCTGACGTCGGCGGTGTGGTACGTGCGCGCGCGATGGCGAAGCAGTTGGGCGATACCGACATGGCGATTATTGATAAACGCCGTGCCCGTGCCAATGAATCACAAGTGATGCACATCATCGGTGATGTCCGTGACCGTGATTGCGTCATCGTTGATGATATGGTTGATACCGCAGGTACGTTATGCAAAGCCGCTGAAGCCTTAAAGCAAAATGGCGCTCGCCGCGTACTCGCTTATATTACCCACCCTGTCCTATCGGGTAATGCGCTAAAGAACATCAGCGAATCGGAATTGGATGAGATTGTGGTAACTGATACCATTCCATTGTCTGACGCGGCTAAAGCCTGTAGCAAAATCCGTCAAGTAAGTATCGCACCGATGCTGGCTGAAAGCTTACGCCGTATCAATAACGAAGAATCTATCAGCGCTATGTTTGATGCCTAGTTAATGCTTAAGATTTTCTTTCGCTAAAAAATATATTACTAAAAACGCTAAGTTTAATGACTTGGCGTTTTTTTATGTAAGACTGGCGTGCGCTATTTTAGCTAGGTCTTTATTATTGTTAAAGAATCACGTATAATGCGCGCCTGTATTCATCATTCGTTAACCCCTATTATTTTTGGGTATTTTATACTTAGCGACATGATTGATACTTTCTAAAGTATTGATTATCCGGTGATAGACTGGTCGCAAGTCTGTTATTGCTGGTAGATACTTCACATACTCTCTATAGGATTATATCCATGGCTATTGATCATTTTGCAATCAACGCAGTTGACCGCTCTGCTGAACAACAAGGTAAAGGTGCGAGCCGCCGCCTACGTAAGCAGAACCTAGTTCCTGCTATCATTTATGGTGGTGGTGAAGAACCAACTGCTATCTCTATCAAAATCAACGAGCTCGTAAAATCGCTTGAATATGAAGCGTTTTTCTCACAAATTTTGACCATCACTACCGATAAAGGTGATGAGCAACAAGTCGTTATCAAAGACTTGCAGCGCCATCCTGCTAAAGGTTTCCCAATGCATGCAGATTTTCAGCGCATTGTGAAAGGTCAAAAAATCAACATGCACGTACCGCTACATTTTGCTGGTCGTGAAGAAGCGCCAGGTACGAAAGCGGGCGGTATCTTATCTACGCTAGTATCTGATGTTGAAATCGTTTGCCTACCATCACAATTACCTGAGTACTTAGAAATCGACGTATCAGGCATGGAAATTGGTGATCTATTCCGTTTATCAGACATCAAATTGCCTGAAGGCGTAATTATCTTTGATCTTGACATGGAAGATGCGCACGACCGTACCGTTGTGAACATGCAGCCACCAACAGTTGAAGAAGTTGACGAAGACGCTGACGAAGTTGATGCAGCTGACGTACCTGCTACTGAGCAAGGTGCTGAGCCTGAAGACAAAGACGCTGAATAATAATCTTTATAACGCTTATATAGCGGCCTTATGGTTGCTCGGTTATAAAAGATTGGTTTAGTCAAAAAATAGCAGGTGATGAATGTCTCCTGCTGTTTTTGTAACTGAGGTTTGAAAAGAAGGTTTAAAAAGTAGGATAAGCACGATCAGTTCATCTTACTTTTCAAACCTTATCTCTTATTTATTAAATTTAAGCAGGGTGTTTTTATGGCCATAAAGCTTATTGTCGGTCTTGGTAATCCTGGTCAGCAGTATATGTTTACGCGTCATAATGCAGGGTTTTGGTTCGTCCATCATTTGGCGCAGCAGTTTAATATTGCCCTCGCCCCTGACAAAAAATTCCACGGGGTGACGGGACGCGGGCAAATTCATGGTCACGATGTGCGCCTGCTTATGCCTCTGACCTTTATGAATAAATCTGGTCAATCGGCGGTGCCGATGGTCAATTTTTATGGTATTAACAATAATGAGCTGCTGATTGCCCATGATGAGCTCGATATTCCCGCTGGCAGTATCAAGCTTAAAACCGACGGTGGACACGGTGGTCATAATGGTCTGCGTGATATCACCCCGCACATTGGCAACGACTTTCATCGCCTGCGTATCGGTATCGGTCATCCGGGTCACAAGTCTAAAGTCAGCGGTCACGTATTATCGAAAGCGGCGCCTGATGAGCAAATGGCTATCGATAGCGCGTTAAGTGCTGCTTTTGACGCCTTACCGTTATTATTAGATGGTGATATTGAAAAAGCACGCTCGCAGATTAATGGCTTTAAATTACCAGAATAATCTGCCGTTGATGGCAAACATTTAAGTCATTTAAATCGCCAAAGCGTAAATTTAGCCGTGACTTTTAGGCAAATAACTTTTATTCTACTTACCCTGTCCCCATTAAGCTTTTGATTTGGTTCATTTATATCAGTTACCCTAAGGAAGCAACCTATGCTACTTAATATGCTCAAGTGCAAATTACATCGCGCCCGTGTTACCCATGCTGAGCTGCATTATGAAGGCTCATGCGGTATCGATGGTGACCTACTAGACCTTGCTGGTCTGCGTGAAAACGAATCTATCGATATCTACAACGTCACCAATGGCAAACGTTTTCGCACCTATGCGATTCGCGCTGAAGCGGGCTCTGGCATTATCTCGTTAAACGGTGCCGCCGCGCATATGGCAGACCTGGGCGATATCGTCATCATTTGTGCTTATGCCCATTTTGATGAAGTAGAAGCCGCTACCTATCAGCCAAAACTGGTGTATTGCAACGAAGACAATACCGTGAAAGACACTGCCAATATCATTCCGGTACAAGTGGCTTAATTATCCATGACTGCTATTTAAGTGATCAATAAAAAAGCTGAATCTAATTAAGATTCAGCTTTTTTTATGCTATTTATTTATCCTGCTTACGGTTTCTAATCACCCGCCATAGCCCTTCATTTTCTGTTTTCGGCATTTTTAAAGTGATGGTATTTGATAGCATGTCTTGTATTGCCAAACCGCGACGATTAAACAGACAAAAGGCATAGTTGAAAACAAAGCCCAAAAAAGCACTGGTCAATAAGATAGCGCGTGAACCACCGATGACACTACCGATGAGTCCAAATATCAGCGGCATCAGGCTCGCCGCCAAGATACGTTTGAACGACTGCCCCCACGTAAGCAGGTGACCATCATTATTGACCGTTTTTAAGCGCCACGTTTGCATACCTAGTGTTTGCCCACCGCGGCGCCAAAATAGCCCGTAGAAGCCCACCAGCGTCAGGATAAACGAAGGGGTCATAATAAAGTTTTGATACCATGTCGGTAGCGATCTGGCTTGCTGTGACTGCGTGCCCGTCTCCATCGTCAATAGCGTACCAATTACTGTCAGCACCGTACCAACCAAAAACAGTAGTGCCAAAATCAACATACCATCATAAAGGATGGCCGCCATACGCGTGCCTGGCTTGGCAATCACTGCCTCTTCGGCAACGGAGTCTTGATGCGCTGAGTTGTTGCGTGGCGATTTTGCTTTAGTAGCAGCTTTTGGTGATGATTTTGACATGATACCAGCCCATAACAAGCGAAAAATAGAGCGCTCATTGTACCGTAATTCAGGCGCTTAGCGTACCTTATGATAAGACAAGACTTTTGGTACAAGGGCAGGAGAATTTGAGTTTAGGAAAAAACATCAATACCAGATTGTACTGCTATAAAAATGACAGACATAAAAAAATCGCCAAATTGTCATAAGACAGGCGATTAATTTAGTTTAGCTTAATGGTTACATGAACAAATAAGCTAGTATGCAAATGGTGCGCTTGGAGAGATTCGAACTCCCGACCCCTTAGTTCGTAGCCAAGTGCTCTATCCAACTGAGCTACAAGCGCGTACTTTGCACATTATCTACTGAATTATTCAAAAACAATTGCAGTAAATTAGGTTGGTTATTATATAGATAATCTCGCTTGTGTCAACTTATTTTTTAATTAAATTCAAATTATTTTTGAATGTTAATCTAAAATATCATTAACGCTATTTTTGCGTCATTACTCTTTATAACAACTGAATAAATGGCGGTGAAGGAGGGATTCGAACCCTCGATACGCTTACACGTATGGTTCCTTAGCAGGGAACTGGTTTCAGCCACTCACCCACTTCACCGGACGATTTAAGACGCTTATCAAAATATTTTTATTAAAAATGCTTTTTAAGCCAAATATCTCTTTAAACACAGTATCGATGCTAATGATACGTCTTATGCCGTGGGCGAGTATTATAACAAAGCCGAAACGAATTGCAAGCCTTGTCTACAGATTTAATGCCGCTTTTGTCATAATTATTAATTTAAATGGTTTTATCATTCTCTAGTCATAAGGAATATCTTATTTAGCGGTGAATATCCGAGTTTTTAGACTTTATTACTTATAATCAAAATATCCCAAAATCGCTACGGGATTGCTGATATCAATTTTTCGTAGCCTCTGTCTGCGCAGGCACAGCAAGCAAGAAAAATTGGTATCAGCAGATATATTGATATTACTTTTCACTGATTGTATTTACTAAAATCTGCTGGCTATGGCTTTTTGGTCAATGGATGGCTATAGTATTTATGATTGATTTTAGAATAAATAAAAGGAAGGGTTATGCGACCGGTAGTACTGTGTTTTTCAGGATTGGATCCGTCAGGTGGTGCTGGATTACAAGCGGATATCGAGGCAGTCGGTCAAGCAGGTGCCCATGCCGCTATCGCTTGTACGGCAATCACCATTCAAAACTCACAGCAGGTATTTGGTTTTGAGGCTTGTGCTGCTGATTTGGTAGCAGCGCAGGCGACCACCGTGCTCGATGATTTGCCTGTGCGCGTGATTAAGTCAGGTATGCTTGGTACCACTGACAATATCGCCATGCTGACGCGTTTATTTGCCGAGCAGGTTATCGCTGCTGAGACGCCATTTGTCCTCGACCCGGTATTGGTTGCCAATAGCGGCGGCAGCTTGGGCGATGAGCAAACCTTGGTAACGGCGTTTAGAAAACTACTGCCCTATGCGACGTTAATCACCCCAAATACGCATGAGCTACGGGCTTTAAGCGGCGAGCAAGATTTACATATCGGTGCGCAAAAACTATGCGCCCAAGGCTGTCATGCGGTATTGGTCAAAACTTCACACGACTTTACCAGCGGTGATATCAAGCAGTATCTCTATATTAAAGGCGAGATGGTGCATAAAAGCGTTTTACCGCGCCTAAAGGGTGAATTTCACGGTTCTGGTTGCTCATTAGCGAGCTTTATCGCGGGACGCTTGGCGATGGGTGACGCGCTTATCGATGCGGTAAAAGCGGCAGATAGTTGGATTACCCAAACGCTGCGTGCCGCTGATGCGCCGCACCCTAATAATGCCAACGCTCAATTGATACCCAATCGCTTTGTAGAATTTTAGAACAATCTATAGATGGTAAATAAAGAAAGGCGCTCTATAAAATATAGAGCGCCTTTTGTATCTTTTATAGAATCGCTAGTTTTTTAAATTTTATTAAGCCAGCCTAACCCAACATCGGCATAAAGCTAGATGCTAAGCCACCGATAAAGATTTCCAGCAGATAAAAGGCAAAGAAAGCAATCATTGGCGATAAATCAATCATGCCCAAATTTGGCGTAATACGACGAAACGGCGCTAAAATTGGCTCAGCCAACATAACTATAATACCAATAATCGGATGCTGAGACTGGGTAAACACCACAATCCAGCTGACAATGATAGAACCGATGACCAGATAGCGGCACATGCGTAAAAAGTCTAATATCAAGCTGATAGTACCAGTAAAAAATAGCGGCACAGGCGCGATACCTTTATGGGTCAATGCCGCCTTGCCAGAGATATCAATCAGGCGAATTAAAAACATCAAGACAATGGCAGCAATACTGATACGACCTTGGCCGACGGTAGGGAAAATACGCCCAAATACATCAACGATATGAGTGGCTCTATAAGCAGGCGCAATCATAGGGTTGCTGGCATCCATCCCTGCAAACTGCAGCATAAAACGGATAAATACCAACATCATGGCGAAGGTGGTGATCAAATCAAAAATTTGCAATAACAGGTTGTTCATGAAGTGCTACTCAAGGTGACATTATTAACGGGTTTTAGGATGACGAATGTCATTATCAGGCATTTTTATGACTTTAAGTTTTTTATGACTTTAAGTTCTTATAATTATTAATAAGGCATCTCATCAACCGCGACATGCCCTATCAATAGCGTACTAGCCTAGCTATTTAGTACTATTTTATTTACTCATCTCTTCGCTTAGCGCTTGGCTACGATCGGCGCAAGCTTGCATGGCTTCAACGATTTGACGGCTGATGTCATTGGCCTGCATGGACTCGATAGCTGCTTGGGTGGTACCATTTGGTGAAGTGACTTTACGGCGTAGCTCGCTTGGTGCGTCCTCACTACCCAGCGCCATTTTCGCCGCGCCAAGCATGGTTTGCATCGCTAGCGCTGACGCTTGCTCTTTATCCAAACCTAATGCGACTCCGCCATCGACCATCGCTTCGATAAAGTAAAACATATAAGCGGGCGCTGAGCCTGATACGGCGGTGACCGCATGCATGTGCTCTTCATTATCGACCCACATGACCAGACCTGACGCTTCCATTACCGCAGTTGCCAATTGCTTTTGTTCGGCAGAAATATTATCCGTACCGTAGAGACCTGTTGCCCCCATTTGAATCATGGCTGGCGTATTTGGCATCGCACGAACGATATTGCCATAGCCGCCGAGCATATTTGATAATAGCGCAGTCGATAATCCTGCTGCCACTGAAATCACCAGCTGCGTGTCTAAAACGTCAGCAAAACCACTGACCACCACTTTCATGACTTGCGGCTTGACTGCCAATACCACGATGTCAGCACCGATAACCGCCGCTTTTGTATCGGCCGTTGGATCGACCGTATTCAATCCTTTAGCAGCCAATTGCTCGCGCGCATCACTGCTCGGATCAGCAACGGTAATCAGACTCGGTTTGACGCCGCAGCTGATAAGTCCACTAATCAAAGCCTGCGCCATATTACCGCCACCGATAAAGCTGATTTTTTTATTATCTAATACTGACATACGTGTCTCCTATTCAAAAAATGCAAAGGCACTCAAACTAACATAATGATAGGTAAAATGACACTCAGTTTACCATACTGCTACTGGCGTCGTTTGATAAATTGAAAGACTCAGTAATGGCGTTGCTGTTTAAGTAATTATCACTATAGAACGCACCATATTTATTATTTAACAGGTTTTATGCAGAGTTAAATGGCTGTTGATAAATGCGACAAGCTGTTTTACATCTACACTAATATTCGCCTGCTCAGCATTCAACGCCCAGCTTTCAAAAGGTGATAATAATAAAATAGGCAGTTCTATCGGGCAATCGTTCTCTAAAGGCTCATTTTTACTACTTTCTTTATTCATAAAAGTAACGCTCACTACTACCAAACTCTCACGCAGCCATGATGGAATAGCCAAGGTTTGATAGAGTTTTTTACCAGATTGCGGGCGCGATGCCAGTGCGGTTTGTATACGCTGTTGCCTGTCTAATGGTGCAAAGGTAATCTTAAGCTTATCTTTATCGCTTTCTACTTTATAGCTTTCTAATAGCTGAATTACTTCATTTGGCAAAACTTTTAATTGCCAAGCAAATTTATCCTCATTACGTAAATTAATTGCAACAGGTTGTCTGCCAGTTGCCTGAACATCAGCCTTAATAAGATTAGACTCAGTAAAATTAAATAAGGTTTGAGTCTGCTTGGCAAGCGGCAACTCTAACCATTTGAGCCAGTCACTGCTGAGACGGTAAAGCTGTTGACGATAACGGCGAACAGTATACGACTGCTTGCGACCTTGCCAAAATAGCACCGTTTGATGGTCATTATCATCACGTTGGCTTAGGCTTAACACATCATCAACGAGCTGTTTGGCTGTCGGTAATGGCTCATCTTGACCAAGCCAATGATGCAATAATTGTCGCTGACGATAAATCGGTAGTTTTTGCAATTTATCTATATTTAGCACGCGCTGGGCAGGCGGCAGCTGTAATGAGGCAACCTCTGTGTGCTGCAAATCCTCGCTTGCTTGGGCATTGATTATTAATTGCGCGTCACTTAATAACTGCGCGCTACGGGCAATATTATCAATAACGTTGGAGTTATAGCTCGCCAATATCGGCATGATGTCTCGACGTAGGCCGCTACGCACATTATCACCAGCATCGTTGGTTGGATCGTCGATATATGGCAGCTTTAAACGCTGAGTATAGGCGCTGATAGTGGCGCGTTTGATAGTCAGCCACGGTCGCCATAATACTATGCGATGTGTGCCCTGCGTTTGAATGCGCCACGGCTGCATACCAGACAAACCATTCACCCCAGCGCCTTGAATCAGACGCATTAAAACCGTTTCCGCTTGGTCATCGGCATGATGAGCTAATAATAAAACGTCATCTTGATTAAGCTGCCTTCGCATCGCATCATAACGAGCTTGCCGTGCGGCTTGTTCATCTCGACCATTGACCTGCGCCTGTAAAATTCGACAGGGTATATTTTGCGCCTTCGCCCAATTAGCAACGTGCTGCGCCCAAGCGCCACTAGCCGCTTGCAGATGATGATTGACATGCAGTAATTGCGGCAAAAATGGCAGTTTACCGTGGCGATAAAGCTGCACACATAGCGCTGCTAATGCCAACGAATCTCGCCCCCCGCTACACGCCAGCCAAACTCGCCGACCATGTAGTTGCTCGCCATATTCAGCTAGACTTTTTAACAATGCCTCTGCTAGAACAGCATCGATAGGCAGTTCTGCAACTGGCTCAATGGGGTGTGGAAGAATGGCGCTACTGGTCATAATCGTTCTTATTTACTGAGTGGTTTTATTTACGTATCAATCAATTAAAACATAAACAAGTCGGCACAAAAAAACGCGCCATAAAATGACACGTTTTTATTTTAACATTAAGCGCAAAGCGATGTCGTTAAAAGCTAAGTCTAAGTAACTTAGCAATATACTTTCATATAAATGCTTAGCAAGGCAACATCACTTCTGAGTTAAAGGACTTCAATTTCTCATAACGCAGCTCGCAGCGCTCATCCGCATCCATATCTTTAAGCTCATCTAATTGCTCAACAATTAATGCTTTTAGCGCCGTCATGACTGGCTGCGGCTGAAGATGAGCACCCTCGCCTTCATCGATAACTGCGTCAATTAGGCCCATTTGATAAAGGTTAATGGCATTCAGTTTTAATGCTTCACTGGCATCTTGGGCTTTTTCAGCAGTTTTCCACAGGATAGACGCACAGCCTTCAGGTGAAATGACTGAATAAATACTGTTTTGGAGCATATTTACTTTGTCGCCAACGCCAATTGCCAATGCGCCACCTGAGCCGCCTTCACCAATAATAGTGACGATAACAGGTACTTTAAGGCTAGAGAACACGGCGATACTTTCAGCAATGGCTTGCGCTTGGCCGCGCTCTTCAGCACCAATGCCGGGGTAGGCACCTTGGGTATCGACAAAGGTCATCACCGGAATATTAAAGCGCTCAGCCATTTTGACCAAACGAATGACTTTGCGATAACCCTCGGGGTTTGCCATGCCAAAATTATGTGCGATACGCTCACGCGTGCTACGACCACGATGCTGACCAATCACCATTACAGGCTGACCATCTAGGCGCGCAAGACCACCAAGAATAGCCTTGTCATCTGCATAAGCACGGTCGCCATGTAATTGATCAAATTCGGTAAACAGCTGATTGACATAGTCCATAAATAATGGACGTTTGGCATGCCGTGCAAGCTGAACGCTATCCCAGACGGTACTCATAGACGCTTCCCTTTCATAATTCTATATAATGTGGTGATGGTTAATAATGGCTGTGTTAGTTAATACTATTATTATCGACTCTCAAATAATGAAAGTACAGTTGTAAACTCAATAGAAGCTATAGTAGCACATCTTAAATCGCATGGCATTACTGACAACGCCGCTTTTGTTACGTTAATCCGTAGCACCATTATTATAATAGTAACGGCTTCGCATTAAGAATCAGTATTAAGAATCAGTACTAAGAGTCGGCATTAAGAAACAGTATGAGCAATCAGCCCTTATGCCTCAACCATACTTCCATCAACAACACTCAGCTTTACGCCCCATTTAGCAAACTGCTCAATCTCCGTATGCAAGTCTGACAATAAGAAAGTATAGTGCTCACTACTTTCACCAACGGTAATTTGCCAGCGGTTATTGTCAATCACTTTTAAACCCAGTTTTGGTAATTCATGCTCGCTACGGCTATGATGCGCAAGCACCGCCAAACGTAGCAGCAAACACAGATAAACCAGCGAATCGCCACCGATTATACAAGCCTGCTCTAACATATCCGCTTTGAGCTTACGGCGATGATTGAGCATCAGCTGCGCCATGCGTTTTTGATCGACCTGCGAAAACCCTGGAATATCAGAGTATTCAACCAAATAAGCACTGTGTTTATGATAGCCGCTATGCGCAATTGCTAAACCGATTTCATGTAATGACGCTGCTCGTCTAAGTAAATCACCATCTTCTGTACTAAGTCCAAGCTTTTCTTTGACTTGCTCAAATAAACTGCGGCTGGTTTTGACCACTTGTTTGGCTTGTTTTTTATCGCCAGAGTAGCGTTTAATCAGCGCAAGCACACTGCGGTCACGCACATCTTCGCTAGCAAAACGTCCAAGCATATCGTACATAACGCCTTCACGCAGCGCGCCATCTGAATACACCATGGTCTCAATGCCGAGCACTTTCATCACCGCTCGCAATACCGCAACGCCCGCTGGGAAAACCGCTTTACGGTGCTCTTTGACGCCTTCTAATTCAATGTCATCGACGTTGCCAATTTTAAGTAATAATTTTTCTAACTTTTTAACACCTTTATAGGTGATGCGTTCTTGTTCATCTGCCCAACCTTTTGACACAAGAACGTTGCGCACCGCTTTAATCGTCCCACTTGAGCCAACCACACTACTCCAGCCGGTTTTTTGGTAACGGCCGTTAATCGCAAGCACTTCTTTGCGCGCCGCTGAGATGGCATTATTAAAGGCTTCTTTAGTAATTAAGCCGTCCGCAAAATACTTTTGGGTAAAGGCGACGCAGCCCATTTGTAAGCTTTCGGTCAATAACGGATCGAACTCTTGACCGATGATAAACTCTGTCGAACCGCCGCCGATATCAATAACCAACCGCTTATCGCTACTGGCATTGGTATGCGAGACGCCCAAATAAATCAAACGCGCCTCTTCTCGTCCAGCGATAATCTCAATCGGTTTGGGCAAAATTTTATTGGCCCGAGTAATAAAGTCATTGGCGTTTTTTGCTTGGCGTAAGGCGTTGGTTGCTACCACGCGAATACGCTCGGGCGGCACCGAATCCAAACGTGCCACAAAGCGGCTTAAGCATTCAAGCCCGCGCTTTTCAGCCGCCGCGCCCAAGATATTATTCTCATCGAGTCCGGCAGCGAGCTGCACCTTTTCAGACATAGACACCACTTTTCGCACTTCACCGTGGTCGAGACGCGCAATCGCCAGATGAAAACTGTTGGAGCCGATATCAATAGCGGCCATCATTTCATCTTCAGCAAGTGGTGGATTTTTTAGGTAGTCTTTGGGCATAAGCGAGATTGTTACCGTATTAGATAAAGTGGTATTTAAAAGCTTTCAAGCTTTTAAAATAAAAAATATGAGCAAGTTTTGCCATTAAAGCATTTATGCCAAACGCTGGCAAGTCAGCGGCTACCATCGCTAAACACAGCTTGCAAAAACACCCAAATATCTAAGAAGGCTCAATTAAATACTGGCTAAACAATGATTAAATCAGAACCTTAAAGTCAGTCTCTAACGCTTGTCTTAATACCATCGGTTTGCTACATTGAAAATGCGTTAGAATCTCATAATTAGCCGGTATATTGTAATAGATAACAACTACTTACTTATATTATAAACATTGGTTATATAAGCTCATTACATAAAGCAGCGACCAATTTTGCGATTGAATACTCATCTTTATTTAAAACAACTAATTTGCAAGGAAGCAAAACCATGAATCAAACTACTACCCAAACCTTACAAAACAAAGCTGCCCAAACTGAAAATGCCGATACTCATATTAATAAACAAAGTAATGGCAAGCTTATCAAGGTAGCAGACCTAGCCAAACATAAATTTTATGATTTTTATCTAAATGAGCATCAAAATATGGCTTGCCGCCGTTTGCATTTCGCGGGTAGTAGCTTTGGCTTATTAGGCTTAGCAAAGTCTGTCAAAAATCGCTCAGCCAAACCGCTGCTTAAAGGCATCGCTGCGGGATATGCTTGCGCGTGGGTCGGGCATTTTTTCTTTGAGAAAAACAAACCTGCTACTTTTAAATACCCATTACAAAGTTTTGCTGGTGATATTCGTATGTTCACCGATGTGCTCCGCGGTAATTTGAGCTTAAAAGACCGTAAGTTCGATAAAGCGCGTTAAATTTATTGATAATAAACAGAAAAAACAAAAACTGGGCCAGTTTAAGACGCTAGCCCAGTTTTTTATGTTGTTATCAAAAATCTATTATTTAGCAGCTATTTAGCGTAAAGACTTACGAAGTATTTTACCTACAGCGGTTTTTGGTAACTCATCGATAAAATCGTAAGCTTGCGGACGCTTATAACCGGTCAAACGCTCTTTGGCAAACGCCGCCAATTCCTCAGCCGTTAAGCTGGAATCTCTTTTAACCACAAACGCTTTTGGCACTTCGCCACTGTGCGCATCTTCAATGCCAACGACAGCCACCTCGAGCACTTTAGGATGTTCCGTCAGCGCCGCTTCCACTTCATTTGGATATACATTGAAACCCGAAACCAAAATCATATCCTTTTTACGATCAATCAATGTCAAAAAGCCATTTTCATCTAACATGCCGATGTCACCGGACTTAAAGTACCCATCATCGGTAAAGGTCTCTGTATTATCCAAACCCCAATAACCCTGCATCACTTGTGGCCCTTTAATACCCACTTCGCCGGGCACGCCAACAGCGCAGGCGGCTCCTTGCTCATCAATGATTTTGATATCCATCATGGCTAAAGGTAATCCGACGCTGCCATTAAAGCTATCTATGCCCGGTGGATTAAAAGAGATAACCGGCGACGTTTCTGACATGCCATAACCCTCATTAATAATCATGCCTGTAGCGCGCTGCCATCGGTCAGATACCGCTTTGATAATCGCGGTGCCGCCACCGATAGATAGTGCCAGCCGACTAAAATCAAGCTCGGTAAACTTTGGATGATGGAGCATGCCGTTAAATAACGTATTGACCGAAGGAATCACATGCGGCTGATGTTGTTCAATGCTATTTACTAAGCCATCGATATCGCGCGGATTGGTGATCAATATATCTTCCCAGCCGCCATAAATACCCAGTAAACCACAAACCGTGAAGGAGAAAATATGATAGAGCGGTAAAGGGTTAAGTATCTTGATTTGCTCGCTGCGACCTGCTTCGACAACGCTGCCAAACATTGCATAACACTGGCAAATATTAGCCATCAAATTATAATGAGTAAGCATCGCGCCTTTTGGCTTACCCGTTGTGCCGCCCGTATACTGGAGTAACGCCAAGTCTTCGCGCGTGATGGTCGGTGGCTGAAACTGATCTGCATGGTACGCTTGCATAATATGAGCAAAGCTCACATAACGTTCTTGATGAGATTTTGCAACTGTAAGCTCATTTTCACCGTCATTTTCGGTTGAACAATGAATACTGTTAAGGATAGCAATATCATTATCGATAAGCTCAGCACTCGGATTGATAGAACAATGTACGACTAAAGACAGTTGCGCTTTAACCTCATCATCCAATTTATCGAAAGCTGCCGACATACCATCGAGAATCACCAATCCACACGCTTGAGAGTCTGTCAGCTGATGGGCCAACTCATACTGGGTATACATCGGATTGACATTTACCAATACTACCCCTGCGCGCAGACAACCAAGCAGCACCACCGCATATTGCAATATATTTGGCAATTGCACCGCAACACGGTCGCCCTTTTGAATGCTTTGTGCTTGTAAAAAAGCAGCAAAGCGGCGACTTGCAACATCTAACTGAGCAAAATTTAAGGTGGCAGCGCCCATGCTAAAAGCAATAGCGCTACTGTGCTGATCAATTTTTGGTTGTAATAAATCAAGCAGGTTGTCCTTACCGTTTAACACATCCAAATTATTTTCCAAGCCATATTGCTCGTAAGCCCGCTGCCATAATGGCGGAACACGGCTACTTAGTGCATTATTTTCAAAGCTATTATCCATCAAATTGCATCCTTGCTAAAACGTGATTGGTGCTCTCAGAATAGCACAACTTAGTCGTTGTATTATAGGTTCTAGAACAAGGATACTTTTAGGTTATAGATTATTTTCAAGCCTAAAAAACTTCCACCATTTATTAAAAATTCGTTTTATTAATACGCAGGGACAAAAAAACCAGCACGATAATCCTGCTGGTTTTTATGTTGCAGATATAAATTCTAAAGAACATTAAACTTTAAATTTTAGACAAGTAATTTTAACCAAATGATTTACGCTTTTGCCATTTCTGCAAAAATCTCATCAGCGGCTTTAATAGACGCTTCAATGTCTGCATCACTATGCTTGATCGACATAAAGCCTGCTTCATAGGCAGATGGCGCAAGATAAATACCGCGCTCTAACATGCCATGAAAAAAGGTATTAAACACATCCATATCGCATTCTGTCACGTCATCAAAGTTTTGCGGTACGTTTGTCGTCTTGTCTTTAACAAAGAACATGCCAAACATGCCGCCCAATTTATTGGTGCGCAGATTGATACCATGCTTATCTGCCGCCGCTTGGATACCATCAATAAGCTGGTCTACTTTCGCAGATAATTCGGCGTAAAAACCATCAACGGTTAAATCTTCAAACATCGCAATACCAGCGCGCATGGCCAGCGGGTTACCTGATAACGTACCCGCTTGATAAACGCCGCCAAGTGGTGCAATACAGGACATCACTTCTTTTTTACCACCAAAAGCACCAACCGGTAAACCGGCACCGATGATTTTACCAAAGCAAGTCAAATCAGGGTCAATGCCAAAATGCGCTTGCGCGCCGCCAAGTCCGACGCGAAAACCGGTCATTACTTCATCAAAAATCAATACTGCGCCATTGGCGGTACATTCTGCGCGCAAAGTATCATGGAATTCTTGCGTCGGAATGACCATATTCATGTTGCCAGCGATTGGTTCGACAATCACGCAAGCAATCTCACTACCCCATTTTGCAAAGCACTCTTTAATCGCTTGCGGGTCATTATAAGGAATGGTAATCGTATGCTTAGCAAAATCCGCTGGCACGCCTTTTGATGTTGGTTCGCCAATATCTAGCATCCCTGAACCCGCTTTTACCAGTAAGCTGTCGGAATGACCATGGTAGCAGCCTTCAAATTTGACGATTTTGTCACGCTCAGTAAAGCCACGCGCCAAACGAATCGCGCTCATGGTCGCTTCTGTACCTGAGCTTGTCATGCGAATCATCTCAACACTTGGGACGATGTCGCAAATCTTATCGGCCACGGTGGTTTCAAATGGCGTTGGTGTACCAAAGCTCAAACCATCATCAGCGGCTTTTTTAACCGCATCAATGACTTTTGGATGCGCATGACCCAAAATCATCGGCCCCCAAGAGCCGACATAATCGATATAAGCATTGTCTTCGGTGTCATAAATTTTGCTGCCGTTAGCACGGTGCATAAAAATAGGCGTACCACCAACGCCAGCAAAGGCGCGAACCGGTGAGTTTACGCCGCCAGGAATATGTTTGCGGGCTTGCGCAAAAAGTTGTTCATTTTTAGTGCTCATAATTAGTCTCTACTTATTTTTTTGGTGTTATTTTATTAACGATAGCTTAATTAACAATCACTTAATTAACAAAAACTTAAGCTTTTTTAACCACTGACGATTTGAGCTTCATCGGTCCAAAACCATCGAGTTTACAGTCGATATCATGACCGTCAGAGGCATCTGGCAACAGACGAATCCCTTTTGCTTTGGTGCCGACTTTGATAATGGTTGATGATCCTTTGACCTTTAAGTCTTTAATCACGGTGACGGTATCGCCATCTTGCAGCTCGTTACCGACCGCATCACGAATGACCGCATCTTGCGCTTCAGCCTGCGCCGCATCGGTTTCAGCCGCGGTCCACTCATGAGCACACATAGGACATACCAGTAACGCACCATCTTCGTACGTATATTCAGCATCGCATTTTGGGCAATTGGGTAAGCTCATAATTTCCTCGTCAGCCGTGATAAATTGGGTGTATTCTAACGCTAACATTGTACCGTAACTCGCCAGCTTTCACCAATCGCTCCGCTTGTAAACACAGAACTGTGACTAATTGATACATTCGTTTATCCCTTAACGCGGACGTTTTTTATCACGTGGTTTTTTGTGGTACTCTGCTGTAACCAAATTTGATTTGATCACCATTTGTCTTTAGGTACTAAAAAGATGGTAAAAACTTAAATAACGACTTTTTCGCATTATTTTAACAGTAAGTCTTATAACGACTTTAATCACTCAGTATTAACCCTAATATCTGAGGCTATAGCGACTCATAAATAGGACAATAATAATGACTCAATCAACATTGCCACAATTTGTTCAACTAACCATTCAAGGTGAAGATGCCGCAAAGTTCTTACAAGGGCAGCTAACCTCTGATGTCACTAAGCTTGGGCTTAGCTATCAAGCAACGGCGCTTAGCAATTTAAAAGGTCGTATCGATTTTGGCCTTTGGATTAAAAAACAAGACGAAAAGCATTTTGATGTAGTCATCAGTGCCGATTGCGCTGAGGCTTTGCAAGCGCATCTTAAAAAGTTTGGCGCCTTTTCAAAGTTTGATACCAGTACACCAACGCCCATTTATCCTTGCGTACTCGATGGAGAGCCAACCTTTAGTCATAAAGACGAGCATAATACTATCGATGACACTCAAGCGTGGATGCAGGCGAGTCTTGCAGCGGGTAATTATTGGATAGTCGCGGACACACGAGGCGAGTTTCAGCCGCAAGAGCTGCGCCTACATCAGCGCGGCGGTATGGACTACGATAAAGGCTGCTACCTCGGTCAAGAAGTCATTGCCCGTATTTACTTTAAAGCGGCACCAAAAGCGTTTTTACATTATGTCAGCGGCACAGGTGAGGTTCCAGCCGCAGGTGATAAACTAGAGAAAATTCAGGTGGTCAATGCCATTGCTGATGATGATATTAATGCTAATGGCTTTAAGGCATTGGTTGTTGCCCGCCCAGAGCATTTAGCCGATAGTGAGCTTACGATATTAGATTTACCACCAGCACTACAAGCAGATGCCGCCCGTCAAAAATAACGTGAAACGTTTGGTAGTCCATTTGGTATTTTAAAAAGCATTTTTACTAAAAACGTAGCAGAGCAATTTATGACCCATATTGCGGTACTCGGAGCAGGTGTGGTGGGCGTGACCAGCGCTTGGTATCTTCGGCAAGCAGGCTACGATGTGACCGTCATTGAGCGCGAATCTGCTGCCGGTATGCAAACCTCATTTGCCAATGGTGGGCAGATATCCGTCTCGCACGCAACCCCTTGGGCAAATCCGAGCACACCAATGAAAGCGCTTAAATGGTTGTTTCGTGAAGATGCACCGCTGCTCTACCGCTTGCGAGCTGATAAAGCGCAGTTGAAATGGGCAATGCAGTTCTTACAAGAATGCCGCGCAGAACAAGCCGATGCCAATTTGGTACAGATGGTGCGTTTGGGCTTGTACTCACGCGAAGCATTGCAGCAGCTGCGTGCTGATATTGGTATTGATTACGAGCAGCAAACGCGCGGTATCATGCATTTTTATACCAACCAAGCTGAGTTTGATGCTGCCATCGCGCCAACCGAGCGTATGCAAGAGCTCGGCTGTGAGCGTTATGTGATAGATATTAATAATGCTATTAGCCTTGAGCCTGCGCTTTACCCTATCGCGCATAAGCTCAAAGGCGCCACTTACACCAGCCGTGACGAATCAGGTAATGCGCATGTATTTACCCAGCGTTTGGCGCAGCGCTGCATCGATGCTGGCGTGAAATTTTTATACGATACCGACATTTTGACGTTAAATACTGACGCCCATTCTGCTCGCCCGCACGTGCATAGTATGACCATTCGTCCCAAGGGCGAAAACGCACAGACTTTTAGCGCTGACGATTATGTACTGGCACTTGGCAGCTATAGCGTATTGCTCATGAAACCGCTCAATATCCATCTGCCGATTTTCCCTGCCAAAGGGTATTCAGCCACTTATCAAGTCAATCCGCGTGCGCCACATTTAGCACCTTTCGTCAGCCTTATTGATGATGAGTTTAAATTAGTCACCTCGCGCCTTGGTGACAAATTACGCGTCGCAGGTACGGCGGAATTTAACGGCTATAATATGGATTTAAATAGCACGCGCTGTGCAGCCATTACCCGTCGCGTACAGCAGTTATTTCCCAAAGGTATCATTGCCAATTCTGTGCAATATTGGACAGGACTGCGCCCAATGACGCCATCAAATGTACCATTAATAGGACGCGCACATCATGGTCAAGTCCGTCATGGTAGTGTCAATACAAACGCCAGCTTTGATAATTTGTGGCTAAATACCGGACATGGCACGCTTGGTTGGACCCATGCTTGCGGTTCGGCAAAGGCGCTCAGTTTATTGATACAAGGTGAAACGCCGCAAGTAGACTTTGATTTTATAGGTTTAGGAACTTAAAATTAAAAACGTAAAAAAGGCACTTTTTTAAGTGCCTTTTTAAATTAAAGACTTTTATTTTAGAGCTATTTTATGCAGCGCTTCCTGATTTAATATCACCATTAACCTCAGTATCAACAGTTTCCAAATCAACCACCTCTAGCGCGATTGCTTCTAATTGTACAGGTACGCCATTGACCGCCGCATTACCACTTAGCTGGTCGATTAAGGTATCGTCCGTCAAGTCATTAACACTGACACCGGCATGCGCTTGCGCAATCTTTTGCTGCACACCTTTACGCCCATGACCCCAACCATGAGGAATACTGACTACGCCAGGCATTAGCTCATCGGTGACTTCTGCTACGATCGTCACACTACCAACACGCGAGGTCACTTTTACTTCCTGTCCATCCTTAATACCATATTCTTTCGCTGTTTCAGGATGCAGCATCAGCGTACAGCGTGGCTTGCCTTTTACCAAGCGATAGCTATTATGCAGCCATGAATTGTTACTGCGTACATGACGACGACCGATAAGTAAAGTCTGTTTGTCATCGTAATCCTGCATCATCGTTTGCACGCGCGCCAAATCGGCTTGATAAAAATCGATATTAAGATGAATTTGCTTATCTTTATGCTTTATTGCTTGCGGTAGCATTCTTTTGAGCGTGCCTAAATCCAGTCCATGCGGTTTTTTCTTGAGTTTATTTAGATTCATGCTAGCATAAGGTCCACGTCTCAAGCCTTGATCAAGCAAAAATTTTGGTCCTAAAGTCTTAACCAATCGGCGCTCAATTTTGGTCGTAAGCGGCGCTTTTTTATCGAGGCGTTTTGCTAATTCCAAATAGATTTGCCAATCATGTTTGGCACTTTTTTTCTTAGCAAACAACGCTGGAGAGTATTTAGCGACATTATGTACAGCAAAATTATTAAAGGTAACGTCATAATGGTCACGCTCTAGCGGCGAGACGGGTGGCAAGATAATATTGGCATGCCGGCTGGTTGCTGTGACAAAGTAATCAATTGCGACCATAAAGTCCAAATTGGCAAAGGCTTTATCTAACTTTTCACCATTTGGCGTACTGAGGACAGGGTTGCCTGCAACGGTCATAAAGCCTTTTAATTGACCCTCGCCTGTTACCAGCATCTCGTCACCCATCGCTACGACAGGATAATCACCATTGAAATCAGGCAAATTACTCACGCGGCTATGACGTTTACCTAAATAACCTGGGCCGGAGTTATTGACCACATCGAGCGCAGGATTGGGGAACATGAGGCCGCCCACTTCATCCAAACGTCCGGTGACGATATTAATCACCATAATCAAATACTGGCTTAATAAGCCAAATTCTTGCACCGATACGCCCATGCGCCCATAGCAGACGGCGCTTTCGGCTTCGCAAAACTCTTTGACCAGTCTTTTAATCTCATTTGCGGCAATGCCAGTAATATCAGCAACTAACTCTGCGCTATAGTCTTTAGCGAAATCTGCCAAGCGCGCAATCTCTGGCGCAAGCGCCGCCGCTCTATTATTAGTCCGTGCTTTGTCCGCGTAACCTTGGTCATAGATTTCATTGAGCATAGCAAGCAAAAATAAAACATCGGTTGCTGGACGGATAAAATGATGCTCGCTTGCAATGTCAGCAGTTTCGGTACGTCTTGGATCAATCACTACTACTTTGCCATCGCGGGCTTTGATGTCTTTTAGCTTTTGGCGCATATTTGGCGCGGTCATAATACTGCCGTTAGATGCCAGCGGATTGCCACCAATGATGAGCATATATCGGGTGCGATTGACGTCAGGCACGGGGATACGCAGCATATGCCCAAACAGGTGCATGCTGACGATATGGTGCGGTAATTGATCGACCGAGGTTGCAGAAAAACGACTGCGGGTCTTGATACTGCTTAATAGATGCTTAATGGTCAGCATGCCGCCCATATTATGGACGTTGGGATTGCCTAAATAAACACCAAAAGCATTTTGGCCATGTTTCTTTTGTACTGACTGAATACCCGCAGCTACTTTATCAAGCGCCTCATCCCAGCTGACTGTTTTCCAACCGTTAGCCGTCCTCTCAATTGGATGACGCAGGCGATCTGGGTCTTCATGTAAATCTTGTAAGGCAGTTGCTTTTGGGCAAATATAACCTTTAGAAAATGGGTCATTTTTATCGCCTTTAATCGATAATACTTTTGCTCCATCGTGCTTTACTTCAATACCGCACATCGCTTCGCACAGATTGCAGGTTCTAAAATGTGTTTGCTCATTCGTCTTGGTTTGTTTACTGCTCATGGTCACGCTCCCTGTGATCGTTACTATCGCTTTCGCTAACTAAATTCCGTTTTATGATATGAATAGATTCGTTAGTTTTAAAAATTTTGCGAGCTCAGCATTCATTAATTTGCTCACTAGCTACTTATTACTTGCTCATTATTGATAAAAAATCCACCAAAAAGCCCATCAAAGTTTTTGCACAACATCGCAATTGCTTGCTGCTGTGAATAACGTCCTTGATGACAGCCTAATATCAACTCATGAACTTGCGCGCTCGCACTATCAACGCAGAGATAAACTTCAAACGTCTCAAAAGAACACTCGGCTGACTGTAATTCTTGGATGAATATCTTTGTCCATTCCTCGCGTATGTCGGTAAACAAACTTCCCAAACCTTTATCTTCTATTCGCAAATCAAAGCGCAGACTGTCTTCGAGTAACCGTTGGAATAACCTAATATTTTGAAAGGCAGCTGTAAAAATTAGCGTCAAGCAATGCTGACAGCGCTGATTGAACGCCGCCCTAGACAGCGTTGGATAATCACCAAGCATATCTGCCCACGCCTTACGCATCAGTGATAAATAATTGTCTTTTAATTGCCTACTCAACTCACTTTGTAGCGCCTCTACGCTGTCAAAATGATTATAAAAACTTGGCTGAGCGATTCCCGCCCCTTTAGCGATTTTGTTCATACTCATGCCGCAAGCGCCTTCCAAGCTATAAAGCTGCAGCGCACTTTTTAATAAGGCACGACAGGTTTTGGCTTTTGCCAGCTCACGCTTCGTATCTAATCTTGTGGCGTTTACGGTATTAAGTGGACTCACTGTTATTCTGTCCTAATTGTCTAAGGCTTATGATTTCAGCTATAAGCTTATAGTTATTTAAATAACAAGTCTATAATCAGGGGCGTAAAAGATTAGATTTTCCATTAATAGTTTTAGAAGTAGGATTGATAAAGACATAAAAAAGGACAACGCACTATATAGGTAGAGATTTGGCTGCTGGTTTTCTTTACGTATCGCTCTGACAAAGTGCCCTGTCTATTACACAACTATGCCCTCCATAACATAGCAAGAGCAATGACCATAATTAAGCAACACTACAAACATTGCTCATACAGACACGGCGGTCTGAAATTCATATATTGGTATCACAAGTTGGCCACGGGCTAGCTGTAAAGTACTTAAAACAGTACGAGATAAACAAGAACAATCATAAATAATAACTTGCTCCTAAAGCACTTTACGGTTTATAGCGTTAGAATTTTTAAACTATTTACCTTAAAGATTTGATAACTAAAATAAGGATTATAATAATGAACGAACATACGCTAAAAGGTGATTGGAAACAGATGAAGGGTACGGTCAAGCAGAAGTGGGCTGACCTAACTGATGATGATTTACTACATATCGAAGGTAGCCGTGATAAGCTCGTGGGTAAAGTCCAAGAGCGTTATGGTCACAGTAAAGATGACGCTGAGCGCGAAGTAGATGCATGGCGCGTTGAAAACAAATACTAATTTGTCTTATAAGAATTTTCTTACATATAGATTTTTATAAGCTGTTTATTGAGAAAGGTCACATTGATTTAATGTGGCCTTTTTTATCGTCTATGCTTTTTTATCGTCTATGCTTTTTTATTGTCTATAAGTAACTACTCATCATATTGGCTTATAGATTTTAACGATAAAAATATGAGGTCGTTATCATTTGGGATAACGGGTATGATAAAAGTTTTCTAAGGAATACACGTTCTGAGAAAATCTGAATGGAGAATTCTTAACACCCAGACACGATAAAACCGCATAGCAATTAATTGTTATGCGGTTTTATTGTTAACCATCCTTGTTACCCATCACCACTCTAATCGCTGCATCCTTGCAAGATATTGAGTATATTGTGATAGCCGGGCATCCTGCCCATTTGTTCTGACTACTACTGGCATTAGATGCCTGCAGCACGGGTCATGTGTCCTTATTCCAATTGCCTTTATCATCCTGATGCTAGCGATTGAACTATTATCCTTAATACGGTTAACTCAATCCTTGAGTCACATTCCCTTATGCCGTGTGTGTATAGTGTCAAATTATGCATCACGTGTTAAGTCGCGTAAGCGTCATTGCATGTAAGCATATGCTTACGTCGATTTTAAGATAGCCAATATCTCAATCTAAGTTATTGATAAATTTGAAATAATTTTTACGTATATCTTTAATTGTTTCGTACTCCCTATATTAGTCATTAAAAGTGTTAGCGATATTGAACAAATTTAGAAACGCCCTAGTCACCTAAAGTGTCGAATGTTTACGCAACTATTTGCAAAATTTACAACTTATTAACATCAAAGACATGGAAAGATGATTTTTAAGTCTTACTATGTGTATGTAAGAAAATATTTCAATATTAAGAAACAAATATTGGCTTTGCAGGCTTATAAGCTACCAATCACCTATTGTTAAAAGTATCCCTGTTAAATAATCGTTCCTTATTCAGATCATCGGTACTCCAAAGGAGATTTTATTGTGAAAACTCTATCCGCTTTCTCATTTAAGACCGCAATATCTGCTGGTTTAGCGCTGACTTTGTTAGGAACGGTGGCTGGTTGTGCCGTTGTTGATCGAGGTTATGGAAATTACCCAATATATGGTGGTAACAGCAATTACGGCAATGCTGACTATAAACGCGTTAGCCAGACTCTAAGCAATAATCTACGCCGTCAAGGCTATCAAGTCATGGACATCCGCTCTGATAACTATCGTGGCAACCATGCTATAGTCAGCTCAAAATAAAATTGTTATGGTTAGGACAAACATCATAAAACAATTTGGATAAGTCGTTTTCCATCCAGCCTTGGCGTAGAAACTTCACCTGAGCCCATTTCTTTTCGATAGGGTTCAGATCAGGGCTGTACGGCGGCAACCATAAAATACGATGACCATGCCTATTCAGTAGCTTTTGAATACGCTTACTCTTATGAAATCTGGCATTATCCATCACAATCACGCATTTGGTTTTAAGACTTGGGATTAGCTTGTGTTTGCACCAGTGATAGAAGACGATGCTGTTGATGTTGTGCTTAAAGTAATCTAGGGCAAACAGCATCTTTTCATATAGAGCACCGATAACGTTGGTTCGCCTTTTACCTTGCCAGTTGTAGCTATCGATACAAGGCTCACCAATCGGTGCATAGCCATGAGAGCGAATGGTCTCGTGCTCAAAGCCGCTTTCGTCCATATATACAATGGGGTAGCCTTGCTGCTTAAAGTGCTCAAGCTTATTCTGATATATCGCTCTTTTGATCGGACAGGCTTTTGGATGTTCTAAAGTCTTTTTTTTGACTGATGCCTAGACGCTTTAGGGCATGATGAATGCCTGTTTTACTACAGTTTAGACGACGTGCTCGCTCATACTGGTAATCATCAGGATGTTCTTTGACATCATTAAGTAGCACATCATCTGGTATTTTATAGGGTTTGGTTTGCCTGGTTGTTTTACTATGAACACGCCGCTTCCAGTTTTGTATGGTGGTTGGGCTCAGATTATAAAACTCAGCTGCCTCGGCAAAGGTCATACCATCATCTATACTTTTAAGAACTTGCATACGAAAATCTAGTGAGTAAGTCATGGTCTTTATAATAACAATTGAATTTGATAGTTAGTTTATAACACTTTTAGGTGGGATTGACTATATTACTGCCATCGCTAGAAAGAACAATCAAACCTACGAGCTTAAATATAGCTATCCAGACTTAAGACTCATCAGCTCAAACAAAAGAGGTTCCTCTAATGTTTGGCAAGATGATAGAAACGATAAAGACCGTTACGACAAAGATGATTATAAAAAAGACAAGTATAAAAATCATGGCAAATATAAAAACAATAAGCGCTATAAAGACGATGGTATCGAAAACAGTATCAAACGAGATTCTCGTTACCCAGCCATTAAGCAGCGCGCTGTCAACAAAGTAAGATCAATGGGATACCGTGTGGAAGACATTGAATTTGAAGAAAAGAACGGTCGCGGTGTGTTTGAGATTGAAGCCAAACGCGGCTCACAAGAATATGAGATTTTACTTGGCTATCCAAACTTGAATGTGATTAAGATTAAAAAAGACTAATCTTTAAACAGTCCATTTTTATACGTTAGCTTTTCTTATGCAACGTTATTGTGGTAGTGCAACATTAAGATCAGTAATTAAATACCAGTAATCGCCACATTACTGATAAGTAATAGGAATTAATAAGATAATAGGAATATTTATTATGAAGATATTAAGCTTCTCAACTTTAAAAACCGCTTTTTCTGCTGGTATTGTGCTTGCTTTATTGGGCACTACCTTTGGTTGTACCGTCACGCCAAGACATGATGGTCAAAGAGTTTATTACCCAAACGGTCCGTATCAGGGTAACGGCAAGTATAACAATAATGGTCGTTATAATAATGGCGGCCATAAAGTCAATCATGCTCACCACGATAGCAAAAAAGGCAAACATAAGAATAAAAACGGTCATCACAAAAATAAAAACGGTAAGCATAAAAAAGATAATAGCCGCTACAACAATAATGGTCGCTATAATAATAACCATTATCGCTACAAGTAACTTAACCTCTCAACAATTTATAGAAATAGCGCATAGCGCCTAATGGCTAGGCGTTTGGGTTTTTGGGTCTGTGCTCTCGTTATTTGACGACGTTTGACAAAATTTAGCTATTTTAGATGAGTACGATTCAATTAAGAACACGCCTTGTACGTACAGATAAGATTTTGGCATCGTTGATGACTTGATGCCCTTGGTCAAATAAGCCAGCCCTTGGTTTAGTTGACCATTTTTTTATTGTGTCGTTTTTAACATAGAACCTTGCTTATATAGACGAGCTACCAATACCTTTAATAGCATAGCATGAGAGAATATTATGAAAAAATATACGTTATTAAAAACCACGGCGGCGAGCAGTATGATTGCCGCGTTACTGTCCATAACGACTGGCTGCGTCACCGCGCCCGGCTACAATGCTTATGGTGACCTTTATGAAGACATTTACAAAGATACTAAAATCTATAAGAAACACAAGAAAACCATCAAGTCTATTGATAAAGAACTTTATCAGCCTGCTATCGAGCAGCGCGCGGCCAATCAGGTTAGCAATATGGGTTATCGGGTCAAAGACGTCAGATATAAAAAAGGC
This sequence comes from Psychrobacter sp. UBA6291, assembly GCF_002439405.1. NCBI lineage: Bacteria > Pseudomonadati > Pseudomonadota > Gammaproteobacteria > Moraxellales > Moraxellaceae > Psychrobacter > Psychrobacter sp. UBA6291. The sequence goes on from NZ_DJUD01000022.1 coordinate 29,981, forward strand.
GACAGTAAAATAAAAGTAAAAGCTCGCCGCGGCAGTAAAGACTATAAAATCGAGCTTGATTATCCAAGCTACAACGTGATTAAAATCAAAGAAGACTGATAATTTCTGATAATAAATTCAAGATCTTAAAAATCCAATACTTGAATCACATCATAGGCAGGCGTTTCATAAGGATGCGCCTGCTTTAATGCTTCAATCACTGGCTTAATATACGCGTCGGCTACCACCATCTCCACGCACCATTCTTCGACCGTTTCAAGTGTATCCTGCGTGCCAATATGCGGCTGACTGCCTGCTAACGGCATAAACTGCCCTGTTCCTTTAACTTGCCAACAGCACTGCTCATAATCACCAATTTTTCCAGCACCAGCCGTAAATAAGGCAGTCTTTACTTGCTCTAGCGCTTCATTGGGAATAAAAACTGTCAATTTATACATTGCTTACCCCTTTCATGCTCTTTAAAAAATTAGTAACAACTCTAGATTGGCTATTTTTTGGACAGTGAAGGATGGTCGGTCCAAACATAGCGCAGTAACCAATCTTTCGCCGTGCCCGCATAATCAATGCCAATACGTGGGCGCAGCGATACTGGCGGCTGACAGCCGTCGTCTTCGACCCAAAGCCCTGACGCAGGCATGATAGGCGCACCATATAACTCGCGGTCAATTTGCAGCCGTTTGGTTAGCTTGCCAGGACCTGCAAATTGCTTGGGATCGGTTAGCTGTTTATCTGCGCTCAGTAATTGCTCGTCGATTAAGCGCGCGCTATCGTCTGTCAAAAACCCTGCGCGTATTAATACCGCTTCTGGCGACTCTGCCGTTCCGCTGACCAAATTGAGCATATGATGGATACCATAAGTCAGATAGACATAGAACACCCCACCCTCGCTATACATAATTTCGGTACGCGGCGTGCGCGTGCCAGCATGGGCATGACAAGCGGCATCACCTTCGCCAATATAGGCTTCGGTCTCTGAGATGCGCATCCGTAGGGTTTTTTTCTTACCATCACTATCGATTAGCTGTCGGCATAAAACTTTGCCAATTAAATCTGCCGCTACCACGCAGGTCGGGCGGACAAACCAGCTAGGTTCTAAAACCGTGGATTGAGTATCAGGTAATTTGGACGATAACATCAAGGGCGACCTTTTTTATAACGGCATTTATATCAACGATATAAATTTAGCATAAAAAACTACGTAAGGCGGCTAAGCGTTAGACCTTATTACCTATTGCAACTGTTGCTATACAGACAGTTAACTCATTCTAATAGTAAGCTTAAAACTCGCCAACCAATTTTAAAGTTAAAAAACTAAAAACATCCAACACTAAAAAATACAATCAAAAGGATATAACAATGACTAACTCTAATACTAACAATGATAAGCAGCAAAATAACGATAGCAATAAAAATGCTAGCGAAAAAGATACGAATAAAAACGCAGCGATGAAAGATAACAACACTAATAATGGTAATAATGCTTCTAAAGGCAACGCTACTAACGATTCAAAGGACAACGCCTCAAAAGATAGTCAGTCTAAGACAGACGATAACAGTAAGAACGACAAGCAAAATAGTCAGTCACAAAGTAAAAACAGCAAAGACGATAAGTCATCTAATCAAGACAATACTAATGACAAAAAAGATGATAAAACGTCGGACAAGAACGATAGTAAAGATAGCGATAATGATAAATCGTCTGATAAAAACAATAGCGGTGCCAAAAAAGACGATCAATCAGACGCTAAAAACGACAGTAAAAATGGTGACGATTCTGACAAGAAGGATAAAGATAGTAAAGATGATGACTCTAAATCTAGCGAAGATAAAGAATCTTCTTTAAAGGACACTGCTACCACTAAAGCTAAAGAAGTCGTTGGCACATTAGCAGACAAAGCTGCCGATGCGATGGAGATGGCAGCGAAGAAAATCAAAGAAGCGCGTAAAGACAAATAACATAGCAGTTTTTAACATAGCAATCTTTAACATAACCGTTTTTAAAGTGCTTATTCCCATAAAAAAACTGAGCTCAAGGCTCAGTTTTTTATTCTTTAAATACTTTATATTTCTAGTTTAACGGCACACCGATACGTTTTGCTACTTCTTCATAGCCTTCAATCACATCACCCAATGATTGGCGGAAGCGGTCTTTATCGAGCTTTTTCTTGGTCGCTTTATCCCAGATACGGCAGCCATCAGGCGAGAACTCATCACCTAAAACGATACGATCATGGAATACGCCAAATTCAAGTTTAAAATCTACCAGTATTAAATCGCCAGCATCAAACAGCTGTTTTAATACTTCGTTTACTTGGTGGCTGAGCTCTTTCATTTTCGCCAATTGAGCTTCAGTTGCCCAATCAAGCGAGATAGAGATGGACTCATTGACCATCGGATCGCCAAGCGCATCGTCTTTATAAAACAGCTCATAGGTAGGCGGCGTCAAAGCTTGACCTTCCTCTAAACCTAGGCGACGTACCAAACTGCCCGCGGCAAAATTACGCACGACGCATTCAACTGGAATCATGTCTAAACGCTTGACCAACACTTCATCGTCTGACAACTGCTTTTCAAAATGGGTTTCGATACCAGCGTCAGCCAGTTTTTGCATGATAAAAGCGTTAAAGCGGTTATTCACCACGCCTTTACGAGCGAGCTGTTCGATACGCTTACCATCGAGTGCGGAGGTATCGTCGCGGAAGTGTAAAATCAGCAGATCATGGTCTTCTGTTTCATAAACAGACTTGGCTTTGCCTTTATAGAGCAGTTGTTGCTTTTGCATGAGGGAGTTCCTGTTCGTTCAAGCTTATGTGGTAAAAACGCGCAGTGACCGCCAAGCGCTTTGTATTAAGGTATAAAATGCTTAACCATAATAAAAGACCAGCGGTATAGATAGGGATGAAAAAGGGGTTTATTCTGCTGCTTGGGACGCAGCAACTGTACGCTGAGGTCTTGGCAGCTGGTATTGTTTACCCGACTCATTTTCTAGTTTCAAGGTATTAGCACCGGCATTAGGCGTTGGGTATAACGGCACAAATGGCGCTGTTTCTTGCGCCGCTGGCAATTCTAATGGTGCCAGTTTTTTGCTTTGCTGATACTCAAGGCTACCATTATCGCGCTTACCAAACAGACCTTTTGTCGCTTGGCAGCCGCTCAACACTAACGTACTACCCAAAACCACGGTCATTAGCATCGGGAATATTTTTGCAGGGTTTGATGATACTGTCATCATATTATCTCTCTGAGTTAGCAGTTATTGCTTATTTGGTGCGTATGTAGGCAAAGCGTTTATAGTTTTACTTACTATGTCTAAAACTTTTTACTTAATAGTCAAAGCTTATAGAGCCACTATAAGCGGTATGTTTATTAAATTATAAAAACCTAAAGTAAATTTGCACGGATTAGAGCTTCATCAATGGTCGCATGGTGCTTTTCAGCCAACCATACCAACGGCAAACGAATACCGGTATCTATCATGCCCATTTTATGCAGCGCATATTTAACAGGAATAGGGCTTGATTCGATAAATAAGTCACGGTGTAAGTGCTTAACCACGTCATGAACTTTATGAGCGGCATCAAAATCTCCACGCAGGCCGGCGCTAAAAGTCTCACTCATAGCTTTTGGTGCCACGTTAGCCGTCACCGAAATATTGCCTTTACCGCCAAACTGCATCAGCTCAAGAGCTGTACTATCGTCACCAGATAACACCACCATTCTGTCGCCAACGGATCTGATCAGTTGCTCACCGCGAACAGCCGAACCTGTGGCGTCTTTAATAGCAACGATATTGTCAATATCAGCGAGGCGTTCAACGGTCTCTTGGGCGATATCTACAACGGTACGTCCCGGTACGTTATAAAGCATTTGCGGAATTTTTACCGCTTCAGCGATGGCCTTATAATGCTGAAACAAGCCTTCTTGTGGCGGCTTATTATAATAAGGCGCGACCAATAACGCACAATCAGCACCTGCTTCAGCGGCATCTTGGGTTAGTTTAATGGCTTCCATCGTATTGTTGGCACCAGTTCCTGCAATGACAGGCACGCGACCTTTGACATGCTGAACAAAGTAGCGAATCACATCACTGTGCTCTTGCATGGACAAAGTCGCTGACTCGCCAGTGGTACCGACAGCGACCAAGCAATGCGTACCTTGCTCAATCTGCCAATCTATGAGGTCTGCCAGACGTTTATAATCGACCGTGCCGTCAGGATGCATGGGCGTTACCAAGGCTACCATTGAGCCTTGTAGTCGGGTTTTAATATCGTCGTATGCTGTACTCATAACCGTGCCTGTATATCCTAGCTTTTATTAAAGCTATCACATGATAAGTCGTTTGCAAGTGTGCCTATCTGCTCTATGGAGCTGAACGTTTGGTTTGGTAAAATAACGTCAGGGCAAGACCTTGCGTGATGTTCATACTGTGTATTCATTTTACTAACGTGATTAACGCTATTTAGCTGCTGCCACTTGATTGGCTGAGAGCCATAAAAACGCCTGCTAGTGTAGCATATTTTGCCTTCATCGCTATCAAACAATTCATGCTTAACACTTCTATAAAGCGAAAAATTTGCAATCTATCATAATGCTAAGCGCGATGTTATTTGGCTTAAAAAATAAGCCTGAAAACTAAATAGTTAGTGTAACGTAACTGCTTAGTGTAGCGTAACTAGTTAGTAGCAATAAAACCTTTTTAGGTATTTTAACGAATCGTCAACATAGCAATGGTCGGACGATATGTATTACTGTCAATAAAGACAGCCGATTCATAACGCTGCTAATCACGCACGCTATCCTTTGCTATTCAATGCGCAAACCAATAATACCTGGGATGCCCTGACGGACTATCTCAATCGTCACCACCCCTTTTTCGGGTAATGACCCCACGGCGCTAGAAAAATCATTGACCGTTTTAATCGGTTTTTGGTGCAAATTGGTGATGACGTCGCCTGCCAGTATGCCCGAGCGTGCCGCGAGTCCCGTCGGCTCAATAGCGGTGACCAACACGCCGGTCTTATTATCAGCAGCCAGCTCTATTTGCTCCTCCGGCGTTAAATTGCGCAGCGCCAGTCCCAAGCTGATGCCGTTGGCTTGCTGTGCGCCGGTTTGCAATTGCATAGCATTGGAAGCATTACTAAGCTTGCCCGTTATGATAGCTTGTTTACCGTCGCGCTGAATGTGAACGCGAAAGATATCGTCAGGCCGCGCCCGATTAATCAGGTTTAATAAATCGGAAGCTTCCATAATTAGAACATCATTGTATTTTAAAATAATATCGCCTGGCTTTAGCCCCGCTTTTTGCGCCGGTGAGTCTGGTGAAACGCGCGTCAATAATGCCCCTTGCGGACGCGCTAAATTATAAGCTTCGGCTAAATTCCGGTCGATATCCTGCGGAAAAATACCCAGATAGGCGCGCGCGACCTCACCGTTATCTTTTAGCTGCTCATAAATATCCATCGCTGCATCAATCGGGATAGAGAATGACAGACCCATATAGCCGCCCGTGCCACTAAAAATACGCGAGTTGATACCAATCACTTCACCGCGCTGATTAAATAGTGGACCGCCAGAGTTACCCGGGTTTAATGCCACGTCAGTTTGGATAAAGGGTACACTGGTTTCACGGGAAAAATTACGCGATTTGGCGCTCACAATACCCGCTGATGCTGAATAATCAAAACCAAAGGGCGAGCCAATCGCCAATACCGGCTCCCCTACTTTTAGCGCGTTAGAATCGCCGATTGGCAAGGCGGGGAATTGACGCCCCGTCACCTTGAGCACCGCCACATCTGAGCGCTCATCACTGCCCACCAATTTGGCATCAAGCTCGCTTCTGTCATTGAGTGTCACAGTAATTTTGTCCGCACCTGCCACCACATGATGATTGGTTAGCATATAACCATCACGGGTGACAAAAAATGCGGTGCCATAGGCATGTTCAATCGCGGGCGTCGCTGCTTGGTCAGGAATATGTAAGCGATCACCAAAGAACTTACGTAATAGCTCGGCGGTTTGGGCTTTAGCAAGCTCCGCCTCACTGACAGTTTTGGTGACGTTTACCCGCGCAACCGCTGGCGTGACTTGCTGTACCAAGCCCGAAAAATCTGCGGTGGTAACGGCCGCTTGGGCAGTTGGCACGGTCGCGATATTGATACCTGCCGCCATAGTAGTGGCTACCGCTATAGCCAACGCGCTCTGCTGTAACCAACGGCTCAAATCGGCTGTATTCGACGTTTTAGACATATTTTTAGGCATGTTACCCTCCATATAATGGGTCTTTATAATTGTTATAAACGGTTTGAATAGGACCGTTATGAATAATAATTCTGGCGTCTTATTTATACATTATGCTGATAATCGCTCAGTTTACTTTTTCGCTAACCTCTAAAGCTAACATTTAAAAACTGATTTTTATATTGGTCTTTGCATTGCTGGCTGAGAGATTCTACCGCTTGCTTTTGTTATCTGCGTTCAGCATAAACTTTGGGAAATGCAAACTTACAAAGAAGAATGCTTGTTAGTTTACCGTCCATTTTCGACTTATGGTATAAAACTTTATCTTTTCTATCATAAAGATAACCTTATTGCTAACATGCCAGCACTACTCCCTTTAATAAGCGTTCTTAGCTGAGAATCAAGTGGCGCAAAGATTGCTCTAGAATACGTCAAATAAAACCATGTTATGATAACAAGCCCAATAATTTATATGACAAACAAAAGTTAATTTTTGTAGGTCGTTATTTTAGCAAATCGGCAATCATCAGCTTATTTTTCATCTTTTGCTTTTTAGATTCTGCTTAGGGATCTAAAAAGCTTTTGTCTTTACGACGATATCGTACTGATAGCCAACCTCACTTGTGCTTTGATTACTTGTACTTTGTTGATAGTGTGGTTGATGCTTTTATTAACAAGCGCTAGATTTAGCGCTCAGCGGTGTCAGATATTGCAACACTATATTTAGACGACGTTTGCTGCGGCTTACGCTAGCAGCGCTGGTAGTGCGCCTGAATAGATATAAAATATGACAAGATTATAAAAGGATTAATTTATGGATACCGCCTTATTGTTATCCGGCGTGGTTGGGCTTGGTATTGCCGCCCAATGGTTGGCTTGGTATTTAAAGCAACCATCCATTTTGTTTTTATTACTGATTGGTATTATTGTTGGCCCGATATTGGGCGCTTTTGACCCAGACTTGGTGCTCGGCGAGCTGATGTTCCCCTTTATCTCATTGGGCGTGGCGATTATTTTATTTGAAGGCTCGCTGACTTTAGAGTTTGATGAGATTAAGCAGCACGGCTCTGTGGTACAGATGCTGGTGTCGGTCGGTGTCCTTATTACCATTGTCATTGTGGCGCTATCGACTTACCTGTTGTTTGATGTCGACCCTTTGATTGCTTTGCTATTTGGCGCGCTGGTTTGTGTGACTGGTCCTACCGTCATTATGCCGTTACTGCGTAGCGTACGTCCGAATAAAACTATTTCTAATATTTTGAAATGGGAAGGTATCATCATTGACCCTATCGGCGCGATTGCAGTGGTTTTGGTCTATGAATATATCATTTCAGGCGGCGAAGCCAGTAGTATCTTACTGTTTGCCAAAATTGTAGTATTGGCAGTGGCCATGGGCTTAGCGGGCGCGTGGTTATTGGCGTTTTTAATGCGCCGCCATATGATTCCTGAGTTTTTACGTAATGTCTTTACCTTAGCTTTTGTACTGCTCCTGTTTTCTATCTCCAACCATTTAGAGCACGAGTCCGGCTTATTAACGGTCACCGTCCTTGGCGTGGCGCTGGCTAACTGGCCAAAATTTCCACGTGAGACGATTTTAGAGTTTAATGAATCGCTGACCATTTTATTGGTATCGGTATTATTTATCATTCTTGCGGCTCGCGTTGAGCTTGCAAGCTTGCTTAGCGTTGGTTTTGCAGGCTTGGTGTTGCTCGCGATTGTGATGTTTGTCGCGCGTCCTTTGTCTGTTTGGGCATCGTCTATCGGCTCCAATCTAAAAACCAATGAAAAGCTAATGATTAGTTGGATTGGGCCGCGCGGTATCGTTGCCGCCGCTATCTCGTCGCTTTTTGCCATTCGCTTGCAAGAGTATGATATTCAAGGCGTTGGGCTGCTCGTACCTTTGGTTTTCCTCGTCATTATCGGCACAGTAATGATTCAAGGTTTGGGCGCCAAAATGGTTGGTAATTTCTTGGGCGTCCGTGAGCCTGAAACCAACGGTATCTTAGTCGTTGGCTCCAACCCTATCGCTTTATTGGTAGCGACGTCTTTAAAAGACCAAGGTTTTGATGTCATCGTCGCCCATAATAACTATACTAATATCGCCAAAGCTCGTATGAGTGGTTTGCGTACTTACTTTGGCAATCCTATCTCTGACCATGCCGGCCATCACTTAGACCTTATCGGTATTGGGCGTCTGTTTGCCATGAGTACCGATAGAGAAATGAATACCTTGTCTGAAATTCATTACCGTCATGAGTTTGGCGAGCGTAAAATCTATCGCCTCAAATTCAGTGATGAAAAGGTCAAAAGTGAGCGCGATGATAAGCAGGGCAACTTCCATTCGCAGTGGTTGTTTGGTAAAGATGTGACTTATGCCAAGCTTGCCAGTATGCTGTCGAAAAAAGCGCGTATCAAAATCACCAACATCACCGACAGCTATAGCTTTGAGCAATATAAGGCCGATAATAAGCAATTCGTGCCGCTTTATACCGTCGATAAAGAAGGTAAACTGCACGTGATTACCGATAATTTCGATGGGGTGGTGCCGCGTGATCGTAAGCTGATTTCATTGGTCGTCGATGATGAAGTGCAACCAAAAGCGGTCGATGTAACGGCAAAACAAGAGCAGGCACGCGCGGCGGCAGATGCCAGCTTTGAGTCCAGCTCGAAAGCGCCTGAAAAGCGTAAAGAAATAGAGCTTACCGATGATAGTAATGACACTGCTATGCCAGAGGCAGTATTAACCACTGCTAAAGAAGTTAATGTAGCAGAAGTCTTCGAGTCAGAAAAGGTACAAGACAAACAAGCCAATAGCGTTATTGATACGCCTAATAAAACTCATGTATCAAGCACGACGGTTAAGAAAGATAACGTGCAAACAACAGAGTCTGATGCTACTGCTCCTAATAGTTCTACCAATGCTATAAATAAAGGTGTCATGTCGGATAATTCGTCCGCAACTTCAAAAACCAAAACCTCTAGTAATACCAACGGTAATGGCAGCGCACCAAAAACTAAAAAAGGCACGCTTGACCCCAATCGTTTGCCGGATTCTAGCGGTGACAGCCTTGATAACGTTGACAGCATGGATATAGATAAAGAGTAGAGTTATCTTTTTAATATTTTCCATAAACGATAAAAGCCCCAACTGCGCAGTTGGGGCTTTTTTTGGACAATATAAGGTAGAAATGACAGCGTTAAAAAACCTTAGCTTAGCGCAAATTTTTCCTGAACGGTTTGCCAAATACGTTCACTGACTTCCTCAGCGCTACCTGACGCATCAATACGCTGGATACGCTCCGGCTGCTCGCTGGCAAGGACGCTAAAACCTTGATGCACTCGGGTAAAAAACTCCGTCGCTTGCTGCTCAAAACGGTCAGCGGCGCTGCGTTTATTGGCGCGCGCCATGCCTTCTAATACTGGCAAATCTAGCCACAAGGTCAGCTCTGGCAACTCTTTGACAAACTGCTCGACAAGCATAGCAATTTTGGCACGTACAGCATTATCACCATGCGCGCGTCCAAAACCTTGATAGGCAACGGTCGAATCAGTAAAGCGGTCACATATTACCCACGTACCGCGTTGCAGCGCAGGTAAAATAACTTGCTGTAGATGGTCACAGCGCGCCGCAAACATGAGTAGCAGCTCGGTATCATCATTAATTTTGGTATCCGGGTCTAATAAAACAGCACGCAGCTGCTCGGCAAACGGACTACCGCCCGGCTCACGAGTACGCAGATAGTCAATGCCTTTTGCTTGTAGCTGGTTGCAAAGCTGCTCAATAGCGGTGGTTTTGCCAACGCCTTCGGTCCCTTCAAAGCTGATAAAGCGCCCTTGATTGGACGCTGTATTTATATAATGTTTAGGCGAATTTATTTGTGCTGATTTTTCTTGCACTGATTTATCTGGTAGGGATACTGACATGATATGACCTTATGTCATTGATGAGTGTTATGGCGTTATATAGATAGCTATATAACGCCATGACACTCAGTACACGATAGGTTTTTAGAAAAGATAAAGGATTAAATTACGGCGGCGGTGTTTGTGCTTTTTTCTGACGCATGACGCTGAGATATTCTTTGACCGCTTGGTTATGCTCATTTAAGCTATTGGTAAATTTGTGCCCGCCGTTACCGGTCGCCACAAAATATAGTGCTTCGCTATCAGCAGGATGCAAGGTCGCTTCAATCGAGGCCGCAGATGGCAGCGCGATTGGCGTTGGCGGCAAACCATCGATTTGATAGGTGTTATAAGCCGTCTTTTCATCGATATCTTGACGGCGAATATTGCCTTCATAACGGCTGCCCATCCCATAAATAATGGTCGGATCGGTTTGCAAGCGCATATTTTTATTCAAACGATTGCTAAATACCGCCGAGACCAAAGGACGCTCTTCTGCCACGCTGGTTTCTTTTTCGATAATCGATGCCATCACCAGCGCTTCATACGGACTGTCATAAGGCAGAGCAGGGTCGCGATTTTCCCACGCTTTGGTCAATGCTTGCTGCTGACGCTTATACAAATCGGTCAATACCTGCTTATCAGTGCTGCCTTCGCCATAATAATACGTATCAGGCGCAAACCAGCCTTCAAGATTGTGATTGACGATAGGGTCATTACTATTGATCACCGAATCTGGCAAGATGCCAACCAAATCCAACGCCTGTGCGATGCTGGCATTCGTGCTATCCGCCGTCAGTACTTCTTTTTTGATGCCTTTATTATCTCGTAGCGCCTGATATAAATCTTTTGAGGTTTTGCCTTCGATAATCTGTACCTTGACCATCGCCGCTTTTACCCCTTGCCCCAATACTTCTAAGGCTTCAGCAAAGGTAGGGTTTTCTGGTAATTGATAAATACCGGCATGCAATGGGCCATCGATTTGCGTTTTCATATAAAGCTTGGCAATCGTGGCAGAAAACAGCGGTATTTGCTGCTGCCACTGCGGCAATAGCCCATAATACGTCTGACCCGACTCAATCGTCACCATCTGCTGCGGCTGCTCAATACGGCCAAACAGCGTCTGATACACCATCACCAAAAAGAACGCTGCAATCAGCCCAAGCACCAATAACACTTGATAACCACGCTGCATAAAAAACGATGGATTATCAGCTTTATAGTGGCGCGGTTTAGTGCCACCGCTAATGAGTGAGATATCCGTCGCCGGTACTTCCTCTGCGCTAACGTCGTCAATGATAGGTTTTTTGTCCAGCGCTGTCGTCTCGACAGGCTGCTCCAGCGCGTCGTCATGTTCATTTTTTGGCGACTCATCAGGGCGTTTAGGGGGTATTTCAGGTGTTGGCTTGCTCATGGCAACTCGCGAGGCAGAAGTTTGCTAGAATTTAGCACTGAACTGGGCGATTTTCAATGGTATTTGCTTAGCTTATCGATTAACTTACTATTTGCCTTGAGAGTGATGGCTTAATATTCATCCTTTTTTATTGTTATTTCCCAGCTTGCCCATTGGTCACGAAAACTTATTATGAATCTAAATTTCAATCAAAGTCTTGCCAACAACTATCAGTCACCAAGCCAAATCATTAGAGTGCTCAGTGAGGATTGGGTTGCCAAACACGGTTATTGTCCTAATTGTAGTGCTCAGCCATTGAATGAATTTGCTAATAACCAACCTGTCGCTGATTTTTATTGTTCAAACTGCGATGAAGAATATGAATTAAAAAGTAAGAAAGCAAAATTAAGCAACATTATTAATGATGGCGCTTATGATACTATGATTCATCGAATCAATAGCAAGAACAATCCAAGCTTTTTCTTTTTAACCTATTCGCCAGAATACAAAGTTAATAACTTTTTAATCATCCCTAAGCATTTTTTTAAACCCGATATGATTGTTAAACGCAAACCTTTATCTGCAACTGCCAAACGCGCCGGTTGGGTTGGTTGTAATATCGATTTGCGCAAAGTACCCGAATCAGGAAAAGTATTTTTGGTCAAAGACCAGCAAGTCATACCACGCAAAAGTGTCACCGAGCAATTTCAAAAAACCTTGTTTTTACGTAAGCAAACTATCGCTTCACGTGGTTGGACACTAGACGTTTGGCAATGTATCGATAGGCTAGAAGACAGCTTTTCTCTCAATCAAGTTTATGCGTTTGCCGACTTATTAAAACTCAAACATCCCGAAAATAACCATGTTAAAGATAAAATCCGTCAGCAATTACAAGTATTACGTGATAGAGGTATTATTGAGTTTGTTCGGCGTGGTCATTATCGAAAATTATACTAAGTTTAATTATCATCCCAAAGTGGCAAATAGGCGCTTGATACTAGAATCTCATAAAATCTATGAGGAACATAGTCTTTCTCTAACTCGCCTTGTAGTAAAAATAAAGAATTTAAATCATCTTTAAAGCAATTGCTGACTTTATTCTTTACATACCTATTCCAGTCTATTAGCAATCCTAATGGTGTACGAGCAGGTCTAGTAAAAGGCTGACCTTTGACGGTAATCTGGCACATTGGATAATCACTATTTATGGGAATATCGAAATCATATTTAATGCCCTCATCTGATATATATGAATATTCAAACACACTGCCATAAGCGACATACCTCTTACTTTTCGTACAATATATGACACTAAATGCTAGTTGCGATTTAGTATTCATATAGACATTTTCATGAGGGTATTGTTTGGCTTTAAGACAAATTTCACTAAATATCATTAATCGACGTAATTGTAGTGGGATTCGTTTATTTTCATAAATTGAACGCATACGATTTTATCCTTTAAAAAATAGGATCATTGATCGATTTTCCTTATCGCACAAGACTACGTAACAAAAGACGATCACTTCTTTTTGAGCGCCTTTGCTAACCTAGTAAATATACATCTTAGAGAAATTTTGATAAGCAGGTATTGGGAAGGGTGATGATGAAAAACGATAAGAATATGGAAAAAGTCTTTCAGATAGAGATTGTCGAGACGTTAAGTAACATCATAGAGATTAGCGCAGAGAACGAGCAAGAAGCACTATTAAAAGCGCAAGATATGTATAAAAAAGAGGAAGTTATTTTGTACGCAGATGATTGTATTGATACCAAGTTTAATATTCTTTAAATACAGTTAAATCGCTTCAAAACTCACCACTTCACCCGACAATAACCTCAGACTACTCATGGGCATAATACCGCGCAGCGCATTACAAAAGAATAACTGGCTTAAATGGGGTAAATCCTCATCTTGTAACGACCTGATGATAACGGGGTTATTGCTAGTCGATAATGTATCGATAATCACTTGCCGCATCACGCCAGCAACGCCCGATTGCGCCATCGACGGCGTATACCATTGACCTTGGGTTAAATAGTTGCTGCTGTTATTTTGAGAGTGTGGACGATTGAACGATTTTGCGACTGGCGCTTCTACTAATTGATAAAACACATTACTCATCGTGCCCTCAACCCACTGCCCGCTCATATCGCGTAGCAGACCTTCGGCGATGCTTGGCTTGATAGTGCCTGCCAATGTCTTAGCTTTGATAGCTTGCAGCTCGCCACTTGCCAGCACATTATCGAGGCGATTTAAGCTTTTAAGTCCAGCAAGCGTTGGCGGCAAACAAGCAATTTGAGAGGATAAGCAAATGGCGCTCGCGGTAGGTTGTAGCGGGAGGAATTGATTATTAGCGAGTGGCAGCGATCGTGCGGTAGTAATGGCCATCGGTGAGGATTTAAGCCAAATCTCGCACGCACTGCCGCCACCAGTATTTGGTGTATAACCATAACCACGGACTTCTTGCTCGGCGCGCGTGATTATAAGTTTTAGCATACCTTGCTGTAATTGCTTGGCATGTGTTTTTAACGCCGTTAATAATGAAAAACTGTCCAGCTGAAGTTGCAAGGCTACCGCATGCGAGACAAGGCGCTGCTGATGATAGTCCAACCACAGTATCTGCCCATCGATGACGCCCATAGTGGTAAAAAAACCATCACCGTATGCCAACCCGCGATTGTCTAACGATACCGTGGTCTGTGTAGCATTTGACGGATGCAAACATATCCAGCTATTGGGCGACATTCAGGCCAGCCCCGCTTATTTATCAGCAGTTTGAGCAGCAGATTTATTAATCACTAGCATACAGCTATAAAACTCGCATTTTGCCAGCTCTACTTTTTGACCGCCGATGGTTTTATTTTTGGCGATTTGACCGCCGAGCATATCAGCGACCAGCTTGCCGCCTTCATCGCCCATTAATTGACGCGCCAGCTGATAAGCTTTTTTGGCATGGTTTTGACTGATTTCTTTTTCTTTATCAGAGTCGGTTGGATTGGCAAAATACCAGCCAAGCTCGAGGTATTTTTCAGAATCAATCAGGTCCAAATACGGCGCATCATCCTGCATAAAGCGATATTTGGACGCCGGATTACTGGCATAGTCCAAGCTATTTTCGTCGGTGCTGACCACCTTACCAAAGGCTGATTGTATCTTTTTAAGCTCATCGATACTTAAGGAGGTTACTTTGGCAGTGCCCCACGAGGCGATATCGTATTTTACTGGCGTCCCTTGCGCAGCTGTTGCGCCATCAAGATCAGCGTTGGCATTGGGGTTTTCTGCCTTGGAGGTCTCAGCGGCGGTCTGCTCGCTATTATCAGCGCCTGCTTCTTTGGCCGCAGTATCACTCTCTGTATTGCTATTACAGGCGCTCAAAGACACGCCAACTGCCATTATCGTACTGACCATCAAGGTCTGTAGGCTTTTATTCCACATGGGCAATGTACTCACACTTTTAAAGGGATCCAAAAACGATATTAACGAGCGGGGTTTGCTGCCGCTGATAACGAAAAATGTCTGTTAAACTTTTATAGTTATATAATTTATTGGTTATAGGCTTTGGTAGCAGTCAAATTGTTAAATACTGCCTTTTAATCATCGTAAAATGCAAGGCCGACTAAAATCTTCATGCTTCCTAGTTTACCCAACTGCTTAACACTTGACTAGCTTTTACCTTACACTTACCGCTCCGGCAGAGTACAGATTTGTTAAAGACCTCACGAGATAAAGGCATGATTTATTTGGCTAATGAGCAGCTCCGTTTTTAGCCCTTTTATTGACTTAGCATAATTGGCTTAGCTTAGTTGGTTTAGTATAGGTTTGTGAAAGTTAACGTTATCCCCTATGATAAGTAGCAATTATTAAATGACATTGCATAAGATAATTAAACGGCCACTTTTTTATTGATAACTTCTCACCTGTTGATTTTGCCTATATTTCACCCTTTACAAGCAGCGGACCCTTTATGACCCAGCATTTTATCGTTATAGGCAATCCGATTGCCCACAGCAAATCCCCTGAAATCCATACGCAGTTCGCTGTGCAGACAGGCTTAGAGATTAGCTATCAGCGCCAGTATTGCCCTGATGATGTAGCCAGCTTTACTGCGGTGATTGAGGCATTTTTTCAGGGCGGCGGCGTTGGTGCTAACGTGACTGTGCCCTTTAAGCAAGTAGCTTATCAGTGCTGCGCGGCGCGTGGCGGCTTGTCTGAACACGCTAAGGTTGCAGGCGCTGTCAATACTTTGTTGATCAATAAAACATTGTTAAAAAATGGCACACCGATAGCCGAGGCGATATATGGCGATAATACCGATGGCCAAGGGTTGGTCAATCACATGACAAGTTTAGATTGGCCGCTAAAGGGCGCGCGCGTGGCGATTATCGGCGCAGGCGGCGCGGCGCGCGGGGTGATATTGCCATTGATTGAAGCGGGTATCAGCGAGCTTACCCTTGCCAATCGTACATTAAATAAAGCGACAAATTTAGTTACTGATCTAAACGCTGCAAGTGAGACAATTGCTAAGCAGCAGATTAAAACCTGTAGCACTGAAACGCTAAGCGGTGAGTTTGATATCATTATCAATGCTACCTCGATTGGGTTATCGGGCGATACGCTGCCGCTTAGCGACCAACTAGACGGCCATTATGCTTACGATATGATGTATGGACGTGAGCTGCCGTTTTTGCAGCATTTTACCAAGCGCGGCGCACAAACGTCAGACGGTTATGGCATGCTTATCGGGCAGGCAGCGTTAAGTTTTGAGCGTTGGACAGAACATAAAGTCGATGTTGCGCAAGTCATCGACAGTTTATAAGTACATTGAATGAACAGCTTAAACCGCGACTAAAAAAGCCATATGAATAGAAATCATACAGCTTTTTATCTGCTAAAAAATTTAGCTAAAACGCGCTAGCAGCCAATTCTCCATCCGGCGCAGCGGCACGCGTAAATCGGTCGAATGCATAACCACCCCGCCGCTTAGCCCCACCACGCAGCCAATCATGGTATCAAACAAACGCGCTAAAATGACCTCTTGATAAGCTTGCTTAGTAAACGGCAACCCACTGCCATATTCGGCAATAAATATCGTCAGCGGCGTGATAAATATCACCGCCAAGCCATAATGGCGGTCGACCAAGGTTTCGATACACAGCATTAAGCTTAATATCGCCAGTGCCACACCCCATATCGGCAAACCCCACGCCAGCATCCATCCCGCCAGCCCAACGCCAACCATGGTGCCAAGCAAACGATGGATTTGCTTAATCCACATGGTACGCAAATGAATACCTTGGATAATCAAAAAACAGCTGACTGCTGCCCAATAGGGATTTGATAAATTTAAGCTCAGCGCGATGACTAAGGATAGACTGACAAAACCGGCGACAATCACACTCTCCGTAATGGTATCGGGCTCATAGCTATAGGTCGGGGTCGGTGTCGCTGGGCGCGTCGCTAATAGAAACAGCGAATATAGCAGCGCCATCACCAAAGCAAAACCACTACCGAGCATCACCAAACCCGTGGCTGGCATGGCATCTTCTAAAGGCAGGGGGATAAATAGCGCAATCGCCCCCGCCATCATCACAAACAAACCTGCGGGCGGCGGCTGGCGATAATAGCGCCCAAAAATTACAATACCAAACGCCATCAAGGTAAATATCGGCAATTTTAATGGCGGAATTTGCTGCGCTATCAGGCCCAGCGCAAAACACAGCGACATGGCAAACCCCCACGCCATCACCGTCACCAAACGAAACGGCAGCTTACCTGCTAACGGGGTATTTAAAATAACCATCGCCCCTAGTGACGCTTTAATACCAGACGGCAGAGCATCAAAATACGCCCCAACAAATACCGGAAAGCTAATGGTAATTGCAGCGATAATCGGCATGTGCCACGGTCGCTTGCTACGGTTGACGGTTAATAAATGGTTGAGTTCACCATCGATAAGTTTTTTTAACCGCGCAACTACTGCCATTAGCCAAAATACGGGCGTCGTTTTGTGCTGTGTTTGGTATGCTAAATTGCGCTTTGGTGCGCTCATAAATTGTGTTCCTTTATTCTGTTTGGGCACGCAACTCATACACTTAACGGTTGTTTTGCGTCTATCCCGCTGTCTATAATAAAACTTACGCTGCAACCTGTACTAAAACTATGGTTGTTTATAAAACTGGACTTATTGATGCCTGTTTATAAATAAATAACCATTTATATTTATAACTT
This sequence comes from Psychrobacter sp. UBA6291, assembly GCF_002439405.1. Classification (NCBI taxonomy): domain Bacteria; kingdom Pseudomonadati; phylum Pseudomonadota; class Gammaproteobacteria; order Moraxellales; family Moraxellaceae; genus Psychrobacter; species Psychrobacter sp. UBA6291. Next base: position 47,746 of record NZ_DJUD01000022.1, read on the forward strand.
AAATTTTTATGTTTTTTAATATATTATGAATATTAGTTATCGGTTGTATATTTGTGGCTATAGAAGATTTATACTGACCTCAATGCTACGACAGCTGTTTTTTATCAAGGATGCCTTAACGGTTATCAAAATGGACAAGCTGTTCTTAATAAACTTAGATGACGACCTGTGATACTGTCTGCCTTTATCCCAGATAATTAAACTCCCGTTTACATGAACCATAGCTCAATTGATGAGCCGACAGTCTATGCTAACGAACTATGCTAATGAAATAATCAAAGAGAGCGACTATGTTAACTTACAAAGCACCTTTGCGTGATATCAAGTTTTTGATAAATGATGTTTTTGACTATCAAACGCATTATAAAAGCCTAGACAATGGCGAAAACGCCGATCCTGAAACCGTCGATATGATTTTGCAAGGCTTTGCTGACTTTGCTGAGAATGTCTTAGCGCCTTTGTACCAGCCAGCGGATGAAGAAGGCTGTCATTTTGAAAATGGTGTGGTCACTACGCCTAAAGGTTTTAAAGAAGCTTATGACCAGTTCGTCGAAGGCGGCTGGCAAGGTATTTCGTACCCTGAAGAGTACGGCGGTATGAACTTACCGATGTCAATCAACCTTATTAAGTCTGAAATGATGGGTACGGCTAACTGGCCTTGGGCGATGTATCCTGGCCTATCAACTGGTTGTATCAACACCTTACTACAGTACGGTACCGACGAGCAAAAAGCGATTTATTTACCTAAATTGGTTGAAGGTACGTGGTCGGGCACCATGTGTTTGACTGAGCCGCAGTGTGGTACTGACTTGGGTCAGGTTAAATCAAAAGCCATCCCGCAAGATGACGGTACTTATAAAATCAGCGGTACCAAGATTTTTATCTCAAGTGGCGAGCATGACTTAACCGACAATATCGTCCATATCGTTTTAGCTCGTCTACCAAATGCGCCAGAAGGCACACGCGGTATCTCATTGTTCATCGTACCAAAATTCTTGCCAAATGCTGAAGGTGAATCTGGCGAGCGTAATGGCGTGGTTTGTGGCTCTATCGAGCACAAAATGGGTATCAGCTCATCGTCAACTTGTGTTTTAAACTTCGATGACGCAGTTGGTTACTTAATTGGTGAACCAAATAAAGGCTTGAAAGCGATGTTCACCTTTATGAACACTGCTCGTATCGGTACTGGTATTCAAGGTTTGGCGCACACTGAATTGTCTTTCCAAAACGCCCTACCATACGCTAAAGACCGTCGCTCTATGCGTACCCTATCAGGCACGAAAGACCCTGAAAAAGTGGCTGATGCGATTATTCATCATGCCGACGTACGCCGTATGCTATTGACCCAAAAAGCCTTTGCTGAAGGCGGTCGCTCAATGATTTATCACTCAGCGCGCTATGCCGACAAAATGTCTCAAGGCGTTGCCAATGGTGATGACGCTGAGTTTGAAAAATGGGATGACAAATTGGGCTTTTATACGCCTATCCTAAAAGGCTTTTTAACGGAGCTTGGTATTGAAGCGGCCAAACACGGTCAGCAAATCTACGGTGGTCACGGCTATATCAAAGAATGGGGCATGGAGCTTATCGCTCGTGATGCACGTATTGCGACGATGTACGAAGGTACCACTGGCGTACAGGCGCTTGACTTACTCGGTCGTAAAGTTATCTTGCAATCTAAAGGTAAAATCATCCGTGATTACACCTCAAGCATTATGAAATGGTGCGGCGAGTATGCGCTTGATAAAGACATGCGTAAATTCGTTTGGGCGCTGACCAAACTATGTGCTGAGTGGAACACCTTGACCGTACGCTTGATGCTGATGGCGCGTAAAGACCGTGAAATCATCTCTGCGGCATCAGATGACTTTTTGATGTACTCAGGCTATGTGATGATGGGTTATCACTGGGCGCGCATGGCGGCGGTCGCTTATGACAAGCTTGAAAACGGTGGCACTGAGTCACCAGAATTCTACAAAGCTAAGATTCAAACGGCTGAATTTTACTTTGATAAAATCTTACCACGTACCTCAGGCCATGCTGAAAGTATGGTTGCTCCAAGCGAGAGCATGACGGCAATGGCAATCGATAACTTTGCTTTCCTAGACTAGGATTAAGATTACTTCACAATCAAGCAAATAATTAACAAGAAAAGCGCCTATTCATTAGGCGCTTTTTTATGTTTAATATAAAGTCAGAGAAGATACTAGAACCATAGTCATCAAGTAATAGACATGCAAATAATAGACAGCTGATAAAATATAATTTGATAAGGAAGCAATGATGTTGTCGATTAATAACAGAACCACTTTATCAGGTACACGAGCGCTAAAAACGCTATTATTGAGTGCCGTATTAATCAGCGTTGGCGCAAATAGTGCGCTGGCTAAAACCAGCGATACCACCATTCATTTTGCCAAAGGCGCTATTAGTAGCGTGGTTACGGGTAAATTAAAACCTAACGAACAGGAGCGCTGGTATCGTTTTAATGCCGCCGCTGCGCAATATGCCATCATTAATATTGCGCCGCTTACTGGCACGTCTGAGACCGCCAATGTCGGCGTCCTACATATGCCAAATGGTAAGTATGATGGCACCAAAGGCGGGATTATTTACCAAGGCTGCCTACCCGCAACTGGCGAATATCGCTTACGTATCGCCCGCAATTTGATGGCGACTCACGGTGAAACCGCTGGTTATAAAGCTGAGGTGATGGTACTGCCTAAGTTTGCCAGTAAGTCGCTATGTGCAGATAAATAGCTGGTCTGTCATTTTTATAAATCACTCTTATAAACAATTGAGCCTAACGTTTAGCTCAGCATTTTTTTATGATAAATCGCGCTGAGCTCTTCGACCTCAACACAGATTTGGATGTCGGCGCGTCCTGATTGCTGTGCATTCAAGCTTTCCTCTATAGCAGCCGTCAATAATCCAGCGAGTTGATGGCGTATGACTTCGTCACGGCCGCTCATAATTTTTAGATGCGCAAAAATAAAGCCATTGCGCTGCTCGTCATCTTCCACGCCAACCAAAAACGTCTCAATCGGTACGATACGGGCTTTTATATCAGCAGGTTTACCAAAGTGTCCACTGTCCCATAGTGCTTGATTTAATGCTTTTAGAAATGATTCTTCATGAGTAATCGTGACGTTTGGCGTCACTTGAATGGTTAAATGCGGCATGGGTAACATCCTTATTTAAAAATAGCAATTCTACTAATAAGCAGCGCAAACACTATTGAGAGCAAATGACAAAGGCGCAGAATAAACGGCGTGTAAAATTCTTCTTGAATACTAATCATCGATGATATCTACAAAGCGCGCGTTAAGCGTGGTCGCTAATTGCTCAGGTGGCAACTCAATCTCTAGACCTCGGCGACCGCCACTCACATAGATAGTCGCTTGCTGTTGCGCGGCGGCATGGATAAGCGTCGGTAGGCGCTTTTTTTGCCCCAATGGGCTAACGCCACCGAGCACATAACCCGTCGACCGTTCGACCAATTTAGGCTCAGCCATTTGTACTTTTTTACAAGCCAGCATTTTATTGCTCGATAAAGCCTTCGCCACTTTTTTAAAATTTAGGGTTTTATCGACCGGCAAAATCGCTACGGCCAGCGCACCTGCGTCGGTTGTCACCACCAAGGTTTTAAACACCCGCTCGGCAGTAATGCCCAGTTTTTCTACTGCTTCTAGTCCGAAAGAGGCGGCGGTGCTGTCGTGAGTATATTCATGCAACTTATAATCAAGGCTTTGCTGTTTGGCAAGTTTGATAGCAGGGGTCATAATATTTTGGCTTAGAATATTGAAGTTAAAAGATAAAATTCCACATAGATTTGAATGTAAGTATTTTGATTTAATGCCATACAGTATTGCGCGAAATCGCAGGCTTTTCTACCTCTTGCTTTAAATAATTTCGCCTTTTAACAGTTGGCTCGTTAAGTATTCTCGGGCATTTAAACCAGTATTCTATGCCGTTATGCTGTTAATATTGGCAGTATATACAGACACTATATATCGCTTTGATGGCTTTTATGGCATCATAAGCTCACCACATTTGACTAATTTTGATACTGATTATGATACCGAAGTTCTTAAAAAAACGGATTTTTAAAGCGCCCGTCGCAACTGATCATACAACCTCGACCCCAGAATTCGAGGCTGAGATGTTGCCGGTTGCGTCAACCCTTTATGCCAATGCGCCGATTAACCAGCTTTATCGCAAACTATCGGGTCAGCTGCTTGATGTGGCTGTGAAGCCAAAGCTTTTGGGTGAGTTGCCAGAATTTGACGATGACGACAATATCCTCAGGTTTTATGTGCTGCAAGATTATTCGCGCTCCAACAGTATTTTGATTGACCTACAAACACAAGAGCACAATCTGCCACCCGCCTTGGTCGGTGTGCAAGATATTACTCATGATATTAAAGAAAATGCCGCCATTATCTTTTTACATCATCCACATGCCAAAGACAGCCAGTTATCACCTCGCCTATCGCGTCTGGTTGCCGCGGTCTTACAACATCCAGAATTACAAGTGCGCTTGGTACCAGTGTCAATTCTATGGGGACGCGCGCCAGAAAAAGAAGACTCGTTATTTAAACTGTTGACCGCCGATAACTGGGAAGATCCTAGCATCACCAAGCAGTTATTTAATATCGGGGTGATGGGGCGTGATACCTTTGTCCAGTTCCATCCGCCACAAGATTTACGCACCCTTATTCATGACAACTTAAAAGGCGATGGCGAAGGATTTTCTGTCTTTGATTCAATAGCGACCGAGTCCACCAACAAAGCCGCCCAAAACGCTACGCCAGTTTCTAACGCTGAAATAGCAAATGGTACTGATATAGTAAATGATGCTGATCTGGTAAATGATATAGCGCCTAGCTTTGCCATGGTTGCGTCAGCCGATGGCAATCGCGAGCTGGTGCGCTCATTACAACAGCAGCTTAATATTTATTTGGACAAACAGCGCGCCAGCATGCTCGGCCCCGACTTATCGGACAGACGTAACTTGGTCGACAAATTGGTTTATTCGCCCGCTATCAAGCATGCAATAGAAGCAGAGGCTGCGGCGTCAGGCACCAGTGTGCGGGAAGCGCGGATGTTAGCCAAGGGCTACGCCAATGAAATGGTCAATGATTACTCACACTCTATCGTGCGCGGTTTTTATAAGTTCCTGACGTGGTTGTGGACGCAGCTTTATGATGGCGTAGAAGTGCATCACTTTGAGCGTGTACGTGAGCTGGCCGCTGATTATGAGCTTATTTATGTGCCTTGTCACCGCAGTCATGTCGACTACTTGCTGCTGTCCTACGTCATTTATATGCGCGGATTAAGCATTCCTTATGTCGCAGCGGGTGATAACTTAGATGTACCAGTATTGGGGCCGTTATTGCGCGGCGCGGTTGCCTTTTACATTCGTCGTAGCTTCCGTGGCAACGCGCTATATACTGCGGTACTGCGTGAATATATGCATACGCTGATTACCCGTAATACCCCGATTGAGTACTTTATCGAAGGCGGACGCTCGCGTTCAGGGCGACTGCTGCCACCGAAAATGGGTATGCTAGCGATGACGGTACATAGCCAGTTACGCCGAACCAATAAACCTGTGGTGTTTATACCGACCTATATCGGTTACGAGCGTATCATGGAGGGTGGCACTTATGTGGGCGAGCTAAAAGGCAAGCCAAAAGAGTCAGAATCGCTAATAGGTCTCCTCAAAGTTGGCCGTAAGATTGAGCGTATCTTTGGTAATGTGCATTTAAGCTTTGGCACGCCGCTGCACCTTAGCGACTTTATGCAAAAATTCGATGTGCCGGCCAACAGCTTACCTGCCGATCGTACCGACACGCCACTCGATGATAAAACCAGCGCCATGGTGGATAATATCGGCGTCAAAGTCATGCAGCATATCAATAAGGCGGCGGTCATCACTCCAGTGTCGCTGTTGTCATTGGTATTATTATCGGCACCAAAGGCGGCGCTTGATGAAGATATTTGCCGTGAGCAAATCGCCCTTTATCAAGGTCTGGCTCAGCATTTGCCCTACTCTGATGATACGATTATCACCGATATGACGCCGCAGCAAATCATCGATTATGGTATTAAGCTAAAACTTATCGAACGCATACCGCATATCTTGGGTGATATTATCCAGGTTGCTGGCAAACAGGCGGCGCTACTAAGCTATTTCCGCAATAATATCCTGCATGTCTTTATTTTATTGTCTTTCTTATCCGCTCTGGTCGCGCGCAACGGTCGCATTGAGCGCAGCCGTCTCAATAGTATCGCCGAGCAGTTATATCCATTCTTACAAAGCGAGCTGTTCCTCTATTATTCAGCGCATGGTCTTCAAGAGACGCTGAATAAAAAAGTCGATAGCCTACTTGCAAGTGGCCTGATTGTAGAATTAAGCGATGGTATGTTGAGCGTCCCTGAGACCAATAGCAAATGCTATCAGCAGCTACAAGTACTGGCGACGCCAGTTGAACAAAGCCTTGAGCGTTACTTTATGACCCTTGCGCTACTCGCTCAGCAAGGCTCAGGCAATCTGACCGAAAACGAAGTTGTTGACCTCTGTCATTTGCTTGGTCAGCGTTTATCAGTACTGTATGCTGACGACATTCCTGACTTCTTTGACCGTGCGCTATTCACCAGCTTTATCGGTGCCTTGATTCGTCTTGATTATCTGCAAAAAGATGAAGAAACTGGCATCTTAATTTTCGATCAGCGTATCGATAATATTGCCCATCATGCAAAATATGTCCTGAGTCCTGATATGATGCAAATCTTGCAGCAAGTGGCGAGCCTCAATGAAGAAGAAATTGCCCACGCCATTACTGAAATTAGCAATAAAAAGCAGCGTAAGTTTGGCCGTAAGCGTTCATAAAGCAACGTAAAAGCTGAACATAAAAAAGACCTCTAATAGATTAGAGGTCTTTTTTTATATCTAAAATTATTGTCCAAAAATACTTATTATAAATAACTATCCTAGGTAGAAATCTTTTTATACTTCATACGTTTAGGACTGGCGTCATCACCCATGGTCTTTTTGCGATAAGTTTCAAACTCAGAATAGTTACCATCGAACCAAATTGGGCCTTCTTCTTCGAATGCCAAAATATGAGTCGCGATACGGTCAAGGAACCAGCGATCATGCGACACCACCATCACCGTACCTGGGAATACTTGAATAGCATCCTCTAGCGCACGTAAGGTTTCGATATCCAAATCGTTTGATGGTTCATCAAGGAGCAAGACGTTAGCGCCCTGTTTTAGTGTCTTAGCAAGTTGCAAGCGGTTACGCTCACCACCTGATAATTGACCGACATGCTTTTGTTGGTCTGAACCTTTAAAGTTAAAGCGGCCGATATAAGCGCGGCTTGGGGTTTCATAGTCGCCTACTTTGATGATATCGAGGCCGTCAGAGACTTCTTCCCAAACAGTCTTTTTGTCATCTAAGTTATCACGTACCTGTCCGACATAAGCGACTTTGACACTTTCACCCAAATCGACTGAGCCGGTATCTGGCGTATCACGCTCGGTAATCATGTTAAATAGCGTGGTTTTACCCGCACCGTTTGGACCGATGATACCAACAATAGCGCCTGCTGGGACGTTAAAGCTTAAGTTTTCATAAAGCAGACGATCACCAAACGATTTAGAGATATCGTTGACTTCGATGACTTTATTACCCAAACGAGGACCCGGTGGAATATAAATCTCAGAGGTCTCATTACGCTGCTGGAACTCTTTTGAGTTCAATTCCTCAAAACGCTGCACGCGTGATTTAGACTTGGCTTGCTGACCTTTTTGGTTTTTACGAATCCACTCAAGCTCTTTTTTCAGCGCTTTAGCAAACGATTCTTCTTGTTTATTTTGCTGCTCTAGACGGACGTTCTTTTGCTCGAGCCACTCCGTATAGTTGCCTTCGTACGGATAGCCATGGCCACGGTCAAGCTCCAAAATCCACTGAGCAACGTTATCCAAGAAATAACGGTCATGGGTAATGGCGACGATGGTACCGCTATAGTTCTGCAAGAATTGCTCAAGCCAAGCAACCGATTCAGCGTCCAAATGGTTGGTCGGTTCGTCAAGTAACAGCATATCAGGACGTGACAACAGCAGACGACATAGTGCCACACGGCGTTTTTCACCACCTGATAGTTTGCTAACGTCCGCATCCCATGGCGGTAGACGCAAAGCATCAGCGGCTTTTTCTAGCTGGGTATTTAAATTATGCGCATCCCATGCTTGAATGATGTCTTCCATTTTGCCTTGTTCTTCGGCAAGCTTATCAAAGTCGGCATCAGGTTCAGCATATTCGGCATAAATGGCATCGAGGCGTGACAGTGCATCTAAAGCTTCACGCATACCATCTTCGACGTTGCCGCGGACATCTTTACTGTCATCAAGCTGTGGTTCTTGCGGTAGGTAGCCAATTTTGGTACCCGTTTGCGCGCGCGCTTCACCGCTAAAATCTTTATCCACGCCCGCCATAATGCGTAGCAAAGTTGATTTACCCGCACCGTTGATACCTAGCACACCAATCTTGGCGCCAGGGAAAAATGACAGGTTGATATTCTTTAAAATTTCACGCTTAGGCGGAACAAGTTTTGACACGTTGTTCATCGTGTAGATATATTGAGCCATTAACACTCCGATAGACTGCATAGACGAGACGTGCAAACCAGACTTAGCAATCATGCCAAACGGGCTGCGCCTCAAAAATCAGGGTTATAAATTGTTTACCATTATCGCATTGTGGCGCAACCCCTGCAAGCTAACGGACTGTTTTACCTGTCTTTATATGCCTTTTAACTTTTTTTGCAGGCTTTTTACGCTTAGCTGTCTGTTTTATTAGCTTTCTCTGCCAATACCTTTATGCGAAATCACGCCTTACGAAGTCATGTCGTGACGTTTGAATTAAAGTAAGGCTATTAACATTCGCCCTATCTAGCCTTACGGTAAATGACTAGAAAATTCATTTAAAAAAGCTCACAATAAGTGCAATGAAATGTTAAAACTGTGCAGATCATGCATATGATAGCTATTTAATAACTAATGCTTAAATAATCAACACTTAAGAATAGCCAGTTTAACAACCGCTAGGAATAATTATAAATATCGATAATGGAGAATTTTTATGAGTAATGACAACAAACAGAATCTAGATATCGTCCACAATGAGCAAGCCAAACGTTTTGAAACGTCAATCAATGGTCATACTGGTTATATCAGCTATCAAGAGCGCGGCGATCAACTGGTATACGACCATACCATCGTGCCACAAGAATTGGGCGGTCGCGGTGTTGGTTCGGCACTGGTTAAGCATGCTTTAAAATATGCGCAGGATAATAACAAAAAAGTGGTTCCACAGTGCTCGTTTGTCGCCTCATATATCGATAAACACCCTGAATATAAAGGGTTGCTTTAAGCTTAATAAAACAAGCCAATGATAGATAAAGCTTTATAGTAGTAACTATATCGTAGTAATTATGCTATAAAAGTCTTATCTTGATTTAAGCGCTAAAACGTACGACTCCCCCCTATTTATCTGACGATAATTATTATATTTTTGCTTGCAATGATGTAATAAAGACCATCAGAATTAGGTGGGTTTTTTGTCCTATGTGCTTTTTGTCATGACATTGGGTAAGAGAAGATATATAAAATGAAATAAAAACCCGCAAACCGATAACCCTCCCTAATAATAATAAAGGATATCACCATGAGTAGTTTATCTAACCAACAAATCGACTTACAATTGGAAGACTTGGCTGGCTGGCGGCGCGACGGCAATAGTATCGTTAAAAGCTATCACTTCAGCGATTTTATTGAAGCGATGAGCTTTATGAATCAAGCCGCTTTTTATGCCGAAGCGCTCGAACATCACCCTGAATGGAGCAATACTTATAACGTTGTTGATGTACGCCTGACCACGCACGATACGGGTGGTATCACAAGCCTAGATATTCGCCTTGCCAAACGTATGGAACATATTATTCAGCCTAAGACTTTCTAGAACCGCATAAGACGTTTGGTACTAAAAGTAATCAAAATAGTCAAATTTTAGCCATAAAAAAAGTCCTCAATCGAGGACTTTTTCTTATTAATCAGTATGAATACTTAAGACCTAAGCAGTCACTGTTCTCTATTACATACGGCGACTAACAAATGCAACAATGAATAGAATCACAGCAATGGCTAGTAGGATATAAGCAAAGTTTGCCGATAAACCAGCGACACCGCCAAAGCCTAGGAAACTTGCAATCAACGCAATTACCGCAAAAATAATGGCCCAACGAAACATAATATTCTCCTCAAATTATGGTTATAAATTAGCTATACAGCTAGCAGTTTTGGTTGTTAATAAACTGTTTATCAATCAACCGTTTTAGCACTGCACTCTTTTCTTCCTGAAAATCTTCTTTTTGTTTTGATACAACTTATTACTGCGTACGAATATAGATTAGCAATGATTTTCTCTAAAGAACGTTCATTTTGGTAATAATGTCGATAGGTTATGTAAACTTTGTAGCAAATCTTACCATTCTTAAGTTTTTTACTTGGCTTTTCAAGACTTATGTGTAGAGATAGTGAATAATTACTTAAATTCGCTTATTTTTATGACAAAATCTGCTATAAACCTAAATCTGCTACTTTCTGCAGATTCCATATCTAATGTCAGTTGCATAATGAACAAAAACAGCTATTTAGCAATTTCACAATAATCGCTATTTAATAAGGAAAATAACTATGAATACGGAAACCTCAAACGATACAGCGACATCAAAACAAACATCAACAAATCAAGAGCCTGCAAACCCTAGTGAGAAGCGTCCTTACGCGGTAGTTTTGTACGGTGCGACCAGCTTTGTAGGTCAGATTACAGCGCACTATCTAACAGAATTTTTATCGAATGCTAAAGATAAAAATGGCGCAAACGTTACTTGGGCGATAGCTGGTCGTGATGAAGAAAAGCTCAATGAGCTACAGTCTAATCTTGCCAGCAAAGTCGATATAATCATTGCCGATAGTAACGATGCTGCTAGCCTCGATAAGATGACCAAGCAAGCCCAAGTTATTATTTCAACCGTTGGCCCTTACCTAAAATATGGGGAACCTTTGATTAAATCTTGCGCCAATCATGGTACCGATTATGTCGATCTGACTGGCGAAGCGATATTTATCAAAGATATGATGGATAAATATCAGGACGCCGCCAAGCAAAGCGGCGCGCGTATCGTCAATTCATGCGGCTTTGACTCTATTCCGTCGGATTTGGGCGTATATTTTACCCAGCAGCAAGCACAAGAAAAATTGGGTAGCACTTGCGATGCGATTCATATGCGCGTCAAAGCGGCAAAAGGCGGTTTATCTGGCGGCACGATTGCGTCGATGGCGACGATTTTTGAAGAAGTTGGTCAAGATAAATCACGCCGTAAGCAAGTAGCAAACCCTTATTTGCTCAACGATGACAAAGATGCACCAAACGTGCGTCAAGATAATGTCAGCAAGCCAGAATACGATGAAGAGCACAAACGCTGGCTGGCACCTTTTGTCATGGCCAGCATCAATACTCGTATTGTGCATCGCAGTAACCAGCTGCTTGGTTATGAATATGGTCGCGACTTTAAGTATGACGAAGCGATGTGGATGAAAGACGGCGTAAAAGGTAAATTATCAAGCTACGCGATGAGCGCAGGCTTAATGGGTTTTGCCACCGCCATGATGATTAAACCAAGTCGCGAGCTGTTATCTAAACATGTGCTGCCTAAATCTGGCTCAGGTCCTTCTAAAGAAGAGCAAGAAAACGGCTACTTCGATATTCGCTTGTTTGGTGAAACTGCTAATAACGACACCATCAAAACCAAAGTGACTGGCGATAAAGACCCTGGTTATGGCAGCACCTCGCGTATGTTGGCGCAAGCAGCTTTATGTCTCGCGCAAGATATTAGTAAAGACGATGTCGGTGGTGGTTTTTGGACACCTGCTTCAGCGATAGGCGATCGCTTAATTGAACGTTTACAAGAACATTCTGGTCTCAGCTTTGAAGTAGTAGAAGATTAATAGCAACCATAGTTAAGATTAAAACGAGTTAATTCTAACTAAGATAGTAATGACCGTTTCTTGGCAACAAGAGGCGGTTTTTTATTACCTATATTATTTACCTCGTTGATCTTCAATTTTTAGACAAATGTTAATAAACGATAAAAGCGTATTTCTTTGGTAAACGATGTTGCCCCTTTGCCCTTTTTCAATACATTAAGCTACACATTTCCAGACTAATGTCACAGCCATATTGCTATAACTCACGTAGGATTGAACAGATTATGGCACGGATTTTATAGACCAAGCCTAAGTTCAATGAACCCAAAGAGACATATTAACAATAACTACATTAATAACAACTAAGAGGGAATGACTATGAAATTAAATCTATTAACAGCCGCAGTTTTGACATCCGGTGTCGCCATGTTTGCCAGTACCGCCAACGCCGGTATGACGACTGATAACCATGGCAACGTTGGTTATGACAGCTACGATGAATGTGTCATGGCGGTCAAAGATGGTTCGGCGAAATTTTATACGCCTTATACTTACCAAAAACCAAAGATGCAGGCAGGCGAAGCATCGATTAAAAAGATGCTTTTGTCTGAAGTCATGATTCCTCAAGCCGTGGTCAATAGTAATAATCTACAAGCCAGTGATTATTCAGCCGGTGCTTGTGATTTGGGCGTTGGACAATCAAACGGTCGTTATGGTGTTTCAGGTCCTTTAGTGGGCAAATACGTGCCTATCGCTGCTGATATGCCCGTCAACGTTTATATGGACAAAGCCGGTAATCCGGTACGACTCAGCATGCAGCAGTGCGACAATCACTTTGGTGCTAAATTCCCTACCCCTGTTGTCAGTGACGCTAAAGAAACTGAAGCGCCAGCTCCAGAACCTCAAGTTGCGATCACTGAAGAGCGCAGTATGGAGCCAGTCGTTGTCGAAACTACCCGCGTTATCCGCCCTGCCAAGTACCGTGTAAAAGAAGTCATCATTGCGCCGGAAGACCAAATTAAACGCGTTAATACCGCAAGCGGTACAGCAATTGCGGTAGAAGATGGAGCTAATCGCGCCGTCATCGTTGGTGAAGAAGCAGATAGTAGCGTCCTTGAAGATACCGAAATCAGCCAAACCTTCCCTGTGATTCGCGTGCCGGACAATAATACCCAGCAACGCGTGGTCAATCCAACAACCGGTAAATATGTGATTGTTGAATAGAATGTTGATAATTGAGTATTAACCATACGGTCTTTAAAATTAGAAAGGAAAGCAAAAAAGACATTTTGCTTTCCTTTTGTCGAGCCTGACAATAACGCTACAATAGTTGCACAAACTCACTTACAAACACCGCTCTGTGAGAGTTTTAATCGATGTGCTAATGAACCCATGCTTATTTAGTTGCTATTCTCCTATTAGATTTTTATCACTGACCCAGTTCAGCTTATAAAACTCTCTAACCAAATCAATCATGATAATCGTTCAATGGTTATCATGATTTTATTTTGTCTATAGGTTTAATGTTAGATATATTAAATATATAAATGCGAAATACTAAATAAATTGGTATAGCAATTTTGTTTTATACAACAATACTCAATATAAGCGTCAAGTTTAAAACCCCTTAAACTGACATTATAAGATTGTAAATTAAGGAATGGATTAATGAAAAAAAGTACTCTATCTTTATCGTTACTTATGGGCGCAGCGCTCACTATCCCAAGTTTGGCTATGGCAGCCCCTACTGATAGCGAAGCAGTAGAAGATGCAGCCACTGCAACCACCCTCGAAGCTGAAGGCACTCCTACAAATGAAGCCGCAACCGATCAATCTAATCCATTTCAATTAAGCGAAACTCAAACGATCAAAAGAGCACAGGTTAATATTCTTGCTAACAAACAGCCAATGACTACTGAGCTACAATCTGAGCAAGCGACAATTCAAAATACCATGCAAGAAGACATGCAGGCGCAACAAGCCGCAATGCAAAATCCAGAAGCTGCAATGCAGCAACAAGCCATACAAGATGATGAAGCAGCGATGCAACAACAAGATTTGCAGCAAGCTATGCTAGATGAGGAAGCAGCTCTACAAGAAGAAGCATCATTAGAGACTGAAGAAGATGACGAGCCGACGCAAGCGCTATAAAACATAAATAGCAAAACCAATTTTAAAGAGAATCCTCCAATATATTCTCAATAAAAAAGGCAGCCATCTGGCTGCCTTTTTTGGTTAATCATTATGATAAATATTATTTTTTAGTTTTAGTAACGCCAGCTTCCTGCAACAGCGCGCCAAGCGTGCCTATTTTATTAGGTGCTTCTTTATTAGGTGCTGCTGCTTTCTCCGCTCTAGGTGCTTTACGACGGTTGTTGGCATGATCTTTATCTTGACGATTGCCGCGTGGTTTTGACGAACGCTTATCAGCCGCTGGACGACTATCACTTGGACGATTGCTGCGTGGACGACTGGCTTTATCCTCATTGCCTGTACCTTCTGCAGTCGACTTCGCAGCTGGGCGTACTGGTTTTTCAGACTCAGGCTTCATACTAAAGCCGATACGGCCACGTTTTTCATCGATAGAAATCACACGTACCGAGACGATATCGCCTGGTTTGACGCGGTTCATTGGGTCAGCAACGAAGTCATTGGCCATCTGTGAGATATGAACCAGACCATCTTGATGGACACCGGCATCAACGAAGCAACCAAAGGCTGTGACGTTGGTAACAACACCTTCAAGCTGCATGCCCTCGCTTAAGTCTTTAATACTATTAACGTCTTCACGGAAGTTAGCCGTTTTAAACTCAGGGCGCGGATCACGTGCAGGCTTGGCAAGCTCTTCGATGATGGCTTTGACACTGATATTATCATCGTTAGCAGCAAGCGCAGTGGTATCGATACTGTTTAACACACCATCGTTACCGATGACTTCTGGCAACGTTTTACCGGTTTGCTCAAGTAAACTGTCAACCAGCGCATAGCTTTCCGGATGCACGCCTGTCGCATCAAGTGGATTGCTACCGCCGTGGACGCGTAAGAAACCTGCCGCTTGCTCAAAGGTTTTTACCCCTAAGCGTGGTACGTTTTTCAATGCTTCACGGTTATCAAAGGCGCCGTGCTCTTTACGATAGGTGACGATTTGCTGGGCGACATTTTTATTCAAACCCGCAATATGCGCTAAGATAGCAGGACTTGCGGTATTTACATCAACACCAACGGCGTTTACGCTGTCTTGGGTAACTTTATCTAGGCTATCTGACAACTGGGTTTGGTTGACATCATGCTGATATTGACCAACGCCAATCGCTTTTGGGTCAACTTTAACCAATTCTGATAGCGGGTCTTGCAAGCGACGGGCAATAGAAACCGCACCGCGTACCGATACATCTAAATTGGCAAGCTCGTCACTAGCAAGCTCACTTGCCGAATAAACAGAAGCGCCTGATTCATTAACGATTACGGCTTTGGCTTTTAACTCAGCGTTGGCCGCCAAAATCTCTTGAATCATCGCGTCTGTTTCGCGGCTCGCCGTACCGTTGCCGATAGCGACCAAATCAACGCCATAAGTGCTTAATAATTCATCGATGACTTTTTTGGCTTCATCCATCTTATTATCGGGGGCAAACGGATAAACGGTGGCGACGACAGGCTTTTCTTCGCCATCTAGCATGACATGGCCTTGGGTATCAACAATCGCCATTTTAACGCCATGACGGATACCCGGATCAACGCCTAGAATCACCTTACGGCCAGCAGGCGCTGCCATAAGTAAATGCTGTAAATTATTGGCAAATACATCAATGGCATCGGCTTCAGCGGTCAGACGTTTTTCTGTCAATAAACGATGCTCAATATGCGGACGCCATTTTTCTTTCCATAAACTGGTCGCGGCTTCTGTTAAAAACTCTTGACGTTCTGCTGGCGCTTTGGCATCAACCTCAAAGTGCTTGATGATTTTTTCGATAAATGGCGCGTCTTCGCCTTCGATTTTAAGACCTAAAACGTTTTCTTGGCGACCGCGAAGCATCGCTAATAGACGATGATTTGGCAGACGCGCCAAGCTTTCACTATGTTCAAAGTAATCTTTGAACTTCTCACCAACTTCGCGTTTTTCTTCACTGGCGACGCTCGATACTATACTCGCCGTTTTCGCAAAGCCACTACGTAAATTATCGAGTAAGTCTAACGCTTGCGTCCATTCATCAACGATGATGGCTTGTACGCCTGCCAATTGCTTGTCGATATCGCTGAAGTCGACTTCAATCTCATTACCACTATCATCGGTAATGCTAGATTGTGCTTGATAGTCGGCAAGCGCCTCTGTCGGTGTAATCTCTTGTGTTAACAGCGCTTGTGCAGCCACATCAAGACCAGCGGCGCGTGCTTTGGCCGCTGGTGAGCGGCGACGCGGACGGTATGGCAAGTAGATGTCTTCAAGCTCAAGTTTCGACGTCGCATTATCAATACGCGTCTGCAGCTCGTCAGTCAAATTACCCTGCGTGCTTAGCAGCTCGGTAATTTTAAGGCGACGGGTTGCCATATCACGCTCATAATTGAGCGACTTCTCTAAAGCTCGCAGCTGCGCATCGTCAAGATTCTGCGTCTTTTCTTTACGGTAACGGGCAATAAAGGGAACGGTCGCGCCTTCATCGTAAAGTTTGACAAACGCATTGACTTGAGCAGTCTTAATGCCAAGCGCGCGAGCAAGCTTGTCGTGAATATTCGCGTGTGTGGTTGCATCCAAAACCTGTGCATTTGTCGAGGTTTGAGATGGCGTTAAGGTATCAGTGCTACTCATAGACGTATCAATCGTTGAGAAATGTAGTTTTGCATTATAGCAAAAGCTGCATGAATAAAAATCCTTTTTATCTTTTCGTTATTTATCGCCTGTTTTCTAGCAAAAATCGTCTGATATCGTCCGTTCTTGTGCCTTGTTAAACAAACGCATACAGCATTTAGCATTATCATTGATGCAATTATTACAGCAATCTTATACACTAAAGTCTCAATCGCACAAATATTGCAGTTTACTACTGTACTGAACACTAGTTTGTTATACTTATTGATTTTTAGCAATCGATGGAATGATTCCTAGCTAGTAACACTAATATTGTTACCTTTATGGACGCTTTTTTGAATTCTATTTTTATTAACAAAATATTTACCCTTGTATTTTTAATCACAATTTCTACCAATAATAATTTTTATAAGAGGATGACTGTATGACAGATAACAACAGCCCTGACACCTTAAACCAGCGTATTTTGGTCGTTGATGACGATGCCCGCTTGCGCTCTTTATTGCAGCGTTTTCTAGAAGACGATGGTTTTGTCGTTCGGACGGCGCATGATGGCAATCAGATGGACAAATTGATGCAACGTGAGCTGTTCTCATTGGTGGTATTGGATTTGATGCTACCAGGCGAAGACGGTATTAGTATCTGTAAGCGTTTGCGTGAAGACAATGGCGATATACCGATCATCATGCTGACTGCTAAAGGTGGGGATGCCGATCGTATCGCTGGCCTTGAAGCCGGCGCTGATGACTATCTGCCAAAGCCATTTAACCCAAAAGAGCTACTCGCTCGTATCAAAGCGGTACTGCGTCGTCAAAATCGTGAGTTGCCGGGTGCGCCAAGTCATCAGCTTGAAGTGGTTGAATTTGGACCATGGACGCTTGATTTATCGACTCGTACCCTAAAACGTGATGGCAATGTGGTGACTTTAACAACCGGTGAATTCTCGGTATTAAAAGCCTTGGTGCAGCATCCGCGTGAGCCATTGACGCGTGATAAGCTGATGAATCTTGCCCGTGGTCGTGAATGGGGCGCGATGGAGCGTTCTATCGATGTGCAAGTATCACGTTTGCGCCGTTTGATTGAGGACAATCCTTCACAAGCGCGTTATATCCAAACCGTTTGGGGCGTCGGCTATGTATTCGTACCCGATGAAGCAGAAGTTGAAGCCGCTAAGAGCGAATAGGTCTAACTTTTAGTATTGAAAATATTAAATGCCATAAAAAGCCCTGCACATTGATTGCAGGGCTTTTTATTGTTCTAACTATTGGTTTAACGCTAAATATTTAGCGCATAAATCTAACGTAATTGACTGTCTTTACTACCGCGGCGATTAAAGAGCTCAGTTGCCTTTGCTTCTTTTTCAAGCTCAGACTGACAACTAACGCAGTGCTGCACACCCGGTACCGCTACGCGCCGCGCTTCTGGAATGGGGTTGCCACACTCATCACAAAACTCAGCGCTTTCACCCGTTGGCAGCGCACGCCGTGCGCGTTCTAACGCATCGTTAACGGTCGCATCCATTTGCTCATGTTCTGCTCCATCTCTTGACCAGCCACCTGCCATAATCGTATCCTATTTTTTATTAATAATATTTAGGCTTTAATTGATAAAAGCCTTTAATAACAAATAGATGGGGTTATAGAGCACTTATTTCAATCAATAAACGCTTTTATAAATACCATTAATAGCGATAAAAATAGTGGGCAATAAGATAGCAAATGATAATTAGCCTTTTGGTTGCAGCTCAACCACTTGACCGCGCACGCCGATGCTTTCATCACTCATCAAAAACACATAGCCGCCCATAATATCTTCTGGTGTCTTTAGGCTCATCGGATTTTCACCCGGAAAAGCATGAGCACGCATATTGGTACGGGTGCCGCCAGGATTGATGCAATTGAAGCGTAAATTGGTGGTATTTTGCGTCTCTTGGGTAAATATATCACTCATGCCTTCTACCGCTTGCTTGGACAGTGCATAGGCACCCCAAAACGCGCGCGGATGGGTGCCAACGCTACTAGAAGTAAAGACGATAGAACCATGGGCGGCATCTTTAAGCAGCGGCAGTAGCGCTTGGGTGAGCATAAAGGTAGAGGTAAAGTTGACCTTCATCACTTGAGCAAACATATCGACATCGTACATCTCAAGCGGTGTCAAAGCACCTAGCATGCCAGCGTTGTGCAATACCCCATCGAGCTGTCCGACTTCTTTTGCTATCAAATTCTCTAGCGTTTGCATCTCAGCATAAGTCGCGCCTTCGAGATTCATCGGTAGCATGGCAGGCTGCTTGCCGCCAAAGCTTTCGATTTCATCATAAACGTATTCAAGTTTGCTACTGGTACGCCCTAACAATAACACCGTCGCACCATAACGGGCATAGGTCAAGGCGGCAACACGGCCGATACCATCACCAGCACCCGTGACCAAAATTGTTTTACCATCTAAGCAGTTATCAGGCGGTATAAAATTACGAATAGCGTCGTGCGATACAGATGGTACAGAATTTTGCGCAGCTGCTTGATTGGCTTGCTGCGGCGTAGGCGGATTAGTATTGTCACTCATGGCATTACTCACTGCTTATTATTTGATGATTTGATAGTAGGTTGCTTATTAGCTATCTTGATGAATGGCTTATTTGCTTTATAAGTAGTTATTTTATAAATAGTCAAACTTACCTGAAGCAAGTAAAAGCTTACTCAACTCTTTAGGGGTGTCGGTAATGTAGTCAGCGCCCCATTTCTTTAAGTTTTTTTGGTCTTCAGGCGGAATATAACCATAAGCGGCTAAAATGGTTGTCATACCAGCGGCGTTGCCCGCTTCAATATCGCGTATATGGTCGCCAATATAAAGTACGCTTTCAGCAGCGCCGCGCGGAATGGCGAGTTTTTCTAAGGCCACATACATCGGCTCTGGATCTGGCTTAGAGCGTGATACATCATCAGGACAGACCAGTACCGAGCAGCGCTCATCTAACTGCATTGCTTCTAGCAAAAGCTCTGCTAAATAGCGCGGCTTATTGGTGACAATTCCCCACGGCACGCCTTTATCCTCTAAGGTGCGCAGTACTTCTTCAAGCTCGCTAAAGACACAACTATCGACGCATATATCGGCTTCATAATCGTCTAAAAACTGCTGACGAAACTCAAGTAACTCTTCTTCACTAACCTCAATTTGGCCGTTATGACGCAACATCAAACGCACCATCGACGAAGCGCCTGCGGAAACTTGCTCACGAATCTCAGCTTCATGTGGCGCTTGCCAATCATTCTCGCCGCTCATTTTACCAATAATTCGGACGAAATCGGCGGCAGTGTCGATTAACGTCCCATCAAGGTCGAACAAGACAGCTTTTACAAATTGACTCATAACAGGCGCTCTTAATATTAATTTAAAACATGGATTTAAAAAGTGGTTAAAAAGGAATACTCATAAAAAAAATTTACAACAGTGGTTTTTGTACCGCCATCATATAATTGACATCGACGTTTTGCGCCAACCAGTAGCGTTTGGTCAACGGATTATAATGCAGCCCAATGATATCTTGACGGCTGAAACCCGCATTTAGCGCCATTTTATCCAATTCCGCTGGGGTAATAAATTTGGCGTAATCATGGGTACCGCGATCAAGCAGACGCAATACATACTCAGCGCCAACGATGGCAAATAAGTAGGACTTAGGGTTGCGGTTAATGGTCGAGAGCACGCAAACGCCGCCTGGCGCTAGTAGCTTAAAACACGCCTCAACGATGGCAGTTGGGTCTGGTACATGCTCGAGCATCTCCATACAAGTGACCACATCGAACTGGCCGGCATGGGTTTCAGCCAATTGTTCAATCGGAATGTGCTGATAACGCAAGGTATTATCTAAATTGCTTTGCTCAGCATGCAAGGCCGCCGCTTTGAGATTTTCTGTGCCAAGGTCAATACCAGTAACATCAGCGCCGCGTCGCGCCATTGATTCTGACAAGATACCGCCGCCGCAACCGACATCAAGAACTTTTTTACCCGCCAAGCCCAATTCTGCGATTTTACTGCTATCAGCACTCATAAAGCCGTGCTTGACGTTGTCTTCTATCCAATTAAGGCGTAGCGGATTGATTTCGTGTAAGGTGGCAAAGGCGCCGGTTTTATTCCACCACTCGCTCGCCAAATTGTTGAATTTTTCTACTTCGCTGGCATCGACATTAATCGCCGTATTTTGATTGAATTCGTTAGCAGCATTATTACTATTGCTCATATTGTCAGTAGGATTGATTTGTTGATGATTCACAGGCTGCGCAGAAGGTAAAACTTGGCTCATAGGATTTTTCCTTTATTGGCATTATAGTTATTATCGGGAAGTATGATGCTACGCTCAATATTAGCATGAGAGCAGCAACTTTGTCGTGAGTACATCGTCACCGTTTGTGAAACGCGCAAATTATAGTCTTATGAGTCAGTTATTCTTATATTGAAAAAATTTGGCTTAACGACTTTGGATTGACGATCGGGCTGAAATTCAAGGTATAAAATAAGCGCAAAACCATAAGTAAGATACCTTAAATAATAGCTCACAGCTTTACAACCGTTAGTTAAGAATCGGGTTCACAACTATGGGCATTTTACGCTATTATAGGCAGTAGTCTATAAAAGGGTGATTTAGGCGACGCATTGCCGCTTAAACTTGTGAGACCTCTATACAAATGCGCTAAATGACTGCTGAATCGAACCTTCTGAAACAATTATTCTGAATCTCGACACCTCAAGGAAAAAGTATGAAACGTATCATCGCATTGACTGGTTTGGCTTGTGCTATTGGGTTTGCCAATATGGGTGCACAAGCCGCCAATTATGTCGCAGGAAAAGACTACCGCGTGCTAGACAACCCAGAAAAAATCAGCGGTGATGCTATCATTGTGCGTGAATTCTTTTGGTATGGCTGCCCGCATTGTAACGTCCTCAATCCACATATGGAAAAATGGGCCAAAACCAAAGACAAAGACGTGGCATTTTTCAAAACCCCAGCCGCGCTAAACCCTGTTTGGGAAGCCAGCGCCCGTGGTTTCTACGCCGCGCAATTACTAGGCTATGAAGACAAAACCCATGACGCCCTATTTGATGCTGTGCATAAAGACGGCAAACAGTTATTTGACCAAGCATCACTGAGCAAATGGTACGCATCTAAAGGGGTGAATGAAAAGAAATTCAATAGTCTTTATAACTCATTTGCCGTTGGCACAAAAATTGGTCGCTCACAGGCAGGTGCTAAGCGTTATCAGCTTTCAGGCGTACCAGCAGTAGTCGTCCATGGTAAGTATGTGGTGACTGGTGAAAGCGCCACTGTTCCTAAAGTGGTTGATTATCTCGTTGATAAAGTACGCGCCGAGAAAAAATAATTTAAGATGTGTAAATTATTAAGAAAATGAACGTTTATAAAAATGCAAAAAGCCAATCTTTAACGATTGGCTTTTTTATAGGTCATGGTTTATAAATTAATATAAGCATTATTATTAATTAGCTTTTCAGCTGCGACAATATCGCCACTTCACGAATATAACTGGCCAAATCTTCTTTAGACTCCGCCATCAATTCATCGTCTTGTGTATGTTTGGCATATTCAATCCATAGCAGCAACTGATACAAACTATTACGCTCAGAGGCTTTGTATTGTTTTACAAACTGCTTTAGCGTGCCTTCATCATTGATGTTTAAGCGCTCAATCCAGCTTTCGATTTTAGAAATCTGCTCTTTGGGAAAAAAAGCGTCGAACAAGGCTTTAACCAATTCATGACGGTTTTCTTCACTGATGAGTTTACCGACCCGTTTGGTTTGACGATTGCGCGCATTGGCACTGGTAATATCAGCAAGCGCCATCAGCTCTGCCATAAAGTAATCACTTGCTGGCAGGTTTTTGAGCTGCTTCTTCGATAAGCTGGCAAGCGGTATCGACAATGCTTGTAAGCGCTCATGAGCTTTTTTGAGCTCTGTGCGCGAGACGCGCATATCTTGTTCTGTCCAGTCAATCATAAAAGCTTTCCATTTTTCGAGATAGTAAATAATAGATTTTATTGCGTCTTGCTAATTATATTGCTTGAGCATTCATCGTAGCTAATAACCATTAATAGTTAGCATTACTAGCCTAGCTTTACCAACGATGTTTTTCGCGGTGCTTAGCGGTAATACTCAAACCTTCGGGCAGGCTGGTAGTCAATTTATCTTGCAAATGCTTGGTAATAAATACCGAACGATGCTTGCCACCGGTGCAGCCAATCGCAACCGTTACCGTATGGCGGTTGTTGTGTAAAAAGTCTGGCAACCAGCGCGTCAGAAATGTAGCGATATCGTTAGTCATCTCTGCCACCTCTGGATAATCAGCAAAAAATTCAGCAACTTCCGCATCCAGACCTGTCGCGGCGCGCAGCTTTGGGTTCCAATGCGGATTGGGCAAAATGCGCACATCAAAGACAAAGTCGGCATCGATTGGGCTGCCATACTTAAAGCCAAAGGATAACAGGTTAATGGCGATTTGATTGTCAGCCCCAACATAATCGCGCAGGCGCTCTTTTAGCTGATGAATATTAAGCATACTGGTATCAATTTTAAGATCCGCACGCCTAAATATCGGCTGCAAAAGCTGGTTTTCTTTTTCAATCGCCGCTGGTAAATTATCAGTGGTATTTTCTATACCTTTGCTATCTTGCACCATCAAAGGATGAATGCGTCGAGTGGCATTAAAGCGCGCCACCAAGATATCCTCTTGCGCTGTCACATAAATGACGGTGAGCGCCTCTTCGCCATACGTCTGCTTTAACGTATCATGTATTTCAGAAAAATTGGACAAATCGGCGCGAGGGGTGCGAATATCGACCCCAAGGGCGATACGTTTAATCCCGCTATCACAAACCAGCTTCTGTGCCGCCTCAGGAACCAATGACAAAGGCATATTATCAATACAATAATAACCAAAGTCCTCTAGGATATTGAGTACAGAGGTCTTGCCCGAGCCTGAGCGCCCTGACACCACCAAGATACTTAAACCATCTTTATGTGATGGTGTCTGCTCGTTATCTGATTTGGCGTGCTCATTATCCTTAGTTGTACTCATGATCCGTCATCCTTATACATTGCGTCTAGCCACTCCCGCGCTCATGATGGCAGTGTTACCGTCACTAGCTGATTGTCTAACAAGCGTGCACGGCCCAACCATGCGGCAACCAAAATCACCAAATCTTGCTGATTTCCAGCGAAAGTTGTCGATTTTTCATCTATCTCTAAAGCATCAAGCTGCGCCGTTTTGACTTCTAAATAATCAATGATAAAACCTGCGGCAGTGATACGCGCGCTAGCCGCTGCTAATAAATGCTCAAGCTCTCGTTCGATATATGCGCCATTCATTAGCTGGTCGGCTAAGCGCTGTAATTCTTGATGAAGTATAGGAGCGATATTGCGCTCAGTTTCAGTTAAATACTGATTGCGCGAAGACAAAGCTAAACCATCAGCCGCTCGTACGATAGGTGCGCCAATGATTTTAATCGGATAACTTAAATCACGCACCAACTGCTGAATAATGGCCAACTGCTGATAGTCTTTTTGCCCAAACACGGCCACTTCTGGCTGGACGATATTAAAGAGCTTTGAGACGACAATGCCAACGCCATCAAAATGACTTGGACGCGATTGGCCACATAACTGGCTGGTGATTGCGCCTGCTCGAACGGACGTTGGTGGCGGTAATACCGGATACATCTCATCAATACTGGGCGCAAATACGTAATCGGCAGCAACAGTAGTAAGTTTGGCAACGTCTGCATCTAACGTCCGAGGGTAACTGTCAAAATCCTCACCGACGCCAAATTGGGTAGGATTGACGAAAATACTCACCACCACAATATCGGCATGTTGTTTGGCAAGTTTAACCAACTCAAGATGACCGTCATGCAGATTGCCCATCGTTGGCACTAACGCAATATGCTGCTTGCCATTTTGCTGACCACGATAAGGGTTTAAGGCGTTACGCAACGCTGCGATGTGATGATAAATAATGGACATGGTTAATACGTTTTATCCTGACAGCTTGTTCTACTGATAATGGTCAAATCATTAAATCAAATACGGCTTACTTTAATACGATTTACTTTAATACGGCTAGCTAAATTGGTGCTGCTCAGTGGGAAAACTGCCGTCACGTACCGACTGCTGATACAGCGCAAAAGCCCCTTCAATACTACCTGCGCTATTACGCTCGTCAGTTAAAAAGTCATGGACAAAGCGCGGTACGCGGCCGTGCACCATGCCCAGCATGTCATGCATGACAAGGACTTGACCATCAGTAGCAGCACCAGCGCCAATCCCAATAACCGGCACAGCTACGGCTTCTGTAACTGCCTTCGCAAGCTCAGCGGGTACACACTCTAATACCAAAAGCGCTGCACCCGCCTCGACGACCGCTTTAGCATCAGTCAGCAGTTTTTCGGCTGCTGCATCACCGCGACCTTGTATTTTATAACCACCAAAGACATTGACAGACTGCGGCGTCAGTCCTAAATGCACACAAGTCGGCGTACCTGCTTGCGCCAAGGTTTTGACCAAATCGCAAAGCTCACTACCGCCTTCAATCTTAATCACGTGCGCGCCCGCCTGCATCAGCTTGCGGCTATTGGCCACCGCATCTGGGAGCGTCACATAACTCATAAACGGCAAATCCGCTAAAATCAACGCATGCTTATTACTACGGGCGATATTGGTTGTATGATAAGCCATATCATCAACGCTGACAGGCAAGGTTGAATCATGACCCTGTACTACCATGCCCAAACTATCACCAATCAAAATCGTATCGATTTGCGCGTTGTCCATCATACGCGCAAACATGGCGTCATAGCAGGTCAGACAGGTGAATTTAACACCGTCTTTTTTAAATTTATTTAAAGTAGATAAGGTTGTCATATGACCCTCAATGCGGTTAACTATTTATAGCTTTTGATATTTTAATAAAATGCACAGCCACTATCGTAGCATCCAACTTATTCATAATTCTACAGAGGCACTAAAGAGGCATTAATTCAGTTTTAATAGCTTTAGCCCCGTCCAATCGTCACTGGACGCATAATCCGTTATTGGTTTGTTTAAAATGATTAACTCTGGCGCCAACTCTCGCAGCGGCAGTAGGACGAAATTGCGCTCATGTAAGCCTGCGTGCGGTATGGTTAATTGCGGCTCTGAGATTTTGATATCCCCATACAATAAAATATCGACATCGAGGCTGCGCTCACCCCAGCGGCGCAAACGGGCGCGTTTGGCTTGTTGTTCTAGCGCTTGGCAAAATGCAAGCAGCTCAAACGCAGTTAAGGTAGTCTCAAAACCTACCACCGCATTGACAAAGTCAGGCTGATCTTGCGGTCCCATCGGCGCCGAAGTATAGAAAGAAGACACTCGTACCGCTCGTATTTGCTTTTTTTCTTGCATCGTTAAGATAGCTTGCTGTAAATGCTCTACCGGCGAACCTAGCTCGTTTTCTAGATTGCTGCCTAAACCAACATAACAGGTAACCCAACTTATATCGTTACTACTTTTATTGGCATTGCTAGTTTCAAGGTGGCTGTTCATAGTTTTCACTGTGCTTTAGTGCTTTAAAATCGGCTTGTAAGCCTAACCGTTGCTAACGCTTGGCTGACGGCGGCGGCGTTTTGATGGAACCGGCCCTTTTTGCTCATTCATCTTGCTAGCGGCTGTTCGATTCTGAGCTTGAGTAGTCTGTTTCTTAATATTCTGTTTGGTTGCAGCAGCTTTTTTAGCAACAGACGGTGTATCCTCAGCAAAATATGATGCAGCTTTAGGCACTTTTTTCTCATACTTGGCCGTATTTACTACTTGCTCTTTATCGCTAGCTGGTTTTGTCGTTACGTTAAGCAAGTGATCAGCGTTATTTTTACTGTCAGTATTACTATTTTCCGCTATCGCAGTAGGTTGACGACGGCGACGTTTATATGGTATCGGCTCGTTATTTATGCTGACAAGCGCTGGCGTTTGGGCGACAGTACGCTTAGTATGGACATTAGTAGCAGCATTAGTATTGGCCGTTGTAGATAAAGCTGACTGGTCAAAATCGGCTTTGCTAGCAGCAGGCTTGGTATCGACTGTTTTTGCTTTTGCATCCTGCTGCTGCGCTTGCTTATCAGCGTTAGCAGAGCTGTCAGATTGGCGTGCAACCCTTAATTTCTTAGATGACGTATTTTCAGCTTTTGGGCTTTGCTGCACAGGCGCTTGCTTTGATTTAGCATTAGATTTTGGCTGATCGTCCGTTGGCAACTGCTTACGTAATGGCGGAACCACTTTTTCATGCTCGATGACAAATAACGGTGCAGGCTTGGCATCGTGGCGCTTATTTGCCGATTGGTTGCCAATATTCGCCAGTGATAACTGCTGCAATTGCGCCAGCTCATTATTATCTTGTGCTGCTTGCTGCTTATCATAGCCCTTATGATGACTATTATTGCTGACACTATGATTACTATTGTTATTAGCCTGCTGAGTAGATTGGCTCGCGGCGCGGCGGCGGCGTGACGGCACGTTTGAAGCATCATCAGCTTGCTTGCTATGGCCGTTACCGCCTACATTATTTTGTTGATTGTTTTCTATGTGATTTACCTTATCATGGTTTGATGTGTTTAAAGCTTGCGGCTTTTGACGATTACGCCCGCGTCCACGCTGCCCTTGTTTATAGGCACCACGACGGATATTCTCATCAAAATCATCAATCGCTTGATCTTGCTGCTGTTCGGTCAGGGTTTGATAGGTTTGCCACCACTCGCCCATGCCATTGGTCGACTCTGAAAGTGGATGTTCGGCATCACCGCACTGCTCACGCAATAGCAAGAAATCAAAACCGGCACGGAAACGAGGATGCTCAGACAATTGAACAATTTGTTTGCTGCGCGGCGCCGCCAATTTTGGCTGCAATATCCAAATATCACGGATAAATTGTTCGGCAAATTTTGGAATGGCGGTCTTGATACGCTGACGGTCGATGACTTTGCCCGCTGCATGCAGTTGCGCGTCAGCAAAAGGCATATTGCGTTTTTTGGCTTTTTCCAATTGATGCAGGTAATTTTCCCACAATAACGCGGCATAAAAGAAGGCAGGATTGATACTTTTACCAGCGGCGATACGTTTGTCGGTATTGATAGCGACTTGTTTGACCAAGGCACTTGGCTCGGCAGGCGGATAAATTACTAAACTGTCAATCGCGCCCGACTCAAACAATAACGGCAGTAGCGGCACTAAATAGCCACCGGTAAACATTTTTTGCGTTTCATCATAAAGACGATGCGGAGAAATTTGCTCCAGCAGCGCCCAATTGTCATCATGGAACTGGGCGGCGAGTTCGCTATCAAAGTCAAAACCCAATTTTGCTTTAAAACGCAGGGCACGCAACAACCTGACCGGATCTTCTTCGATACGCGTCGGTGCATTGCCTAATAAACGAATGATTTTATTGTCTATATCTTCAAGCGCGCCGCAAAAATCATGTACCACGCCTTTGAGCGGTTGATAATAAAGGGCATTGATAGAAAAGTCGCGACGGGCAAAATCTTGCTTAATATCGCCCCAGACATTGTCGCGCAAAATCATCCCATCTTGATTGGTATTGGCATTATTGAGCGGTGGACCACGAAAGGTCGCCACTTCGATAAGTTCGCGCCCAGAGTAGACATGCGCCAATTGAAAACGGCGACCAATAATACGGCAACGCTTGCCAAAGACGTCTTTAATCTCATGAGGTTTGGCATCAGTGACCGCGTCAAAGTCTTTTGGACGCAGGCCTAGCAAGGTATCGCGCACGCCGCCACCGACGATATAAGCATCAAACCCAGCTCGGGTTAGGGTGGCTATCACTTCGGTAATGGAATTGGGTAATTCAGATTTATTCAGTTCTAACTGCTTGGCGGCACGCTCGGCCATGCATCTACTCCTCGCCTTTATTCTTAACCACCCCGACGAACACAGCGTCTATCAGGCGGATGTACCCACTAGTTTAACAAATTTTGACCATGGTGGGTGTGTTATGACATTTACTTACATGCTATTTTGTCAATGTGGGGGTTAAATAATACAAAATAAAGCGCTTAATCTTGTACGCTTAAACGCTGGCGATTTTTCTCAACCGTTTTTGCGCCAATGCCTTTGACTTTCGTTAATTCATCAACCGTTTTAAAACCGCCAAACATCTCGCGATATAAAATAATCGCCTGCGCTTTACTGCTGCCAATACCGTTTAATACTACCAATTCTGCTTCTGTGGCGCGATTGATATTTATGTTGGTTTGATTCCGCGCTTGGCTTTGTGCTGCTTCTTGCGTCAATAGATATTTATAAGCGCTTTTAGCATTATCAAAACATGGCGCGGCAAAGACAGGATGAGACAGCATCACCATGATAGAAAATATGCCTACTAAAAAAACGGTGGCATTTTTAAATAAATTAGCATGCTGCCATTTAATAAACCGGCTTTTATTAGTCGCGTTCATGCTGTTTCGCCGCTTCCCATAACGCATCCATCTCATGGATATCGCTATCTTCTAAACGCTTGCCAGCAGCCGCTAATTGCTCTTCGATATAACCAAAGCGTGATTTAAATTTATGTACACAGGTTAAGGTCGCCGTTTCAGCGTCGAGGTCGAGTTTACGGGCGACATTGACCAAGGCAAATATGCAATCGCCAAGCTCCCTTTCAATCTCTCTGATATTGGTTTTGATTTCAACTTGGGGCTGATCTAAAATCTCGGCCTTTAGCTCGGCAATTTCTTCATCAAGCTTATCAAAAGCGCCGCTGACCCCTTCCCAATCAAACCCCAATTTTGATGCTTGTTTTTGCACTTCCTGCGCTTGCATCAGCGCACTACCTGCCTTGGTATTATCCAAACGACGTTTCGGCTTGCCACGTGCGGCGCGAGCTTGGTCTTCCTCTGCTTTAATCTCATCCCAGCGACCTTTTACCGCAGCGTCGTCTTTTAGCGTTTCGGCTTCAAAGACATGCGGATGGCGGCGAATCAGCTTTTCTTGCAACGTGGTAATCACATCGCTAATATCAAAGCGCCCTTGTTCTGCGTACATCTGACAATGAAAAACTACTTGCAACAATACATCACCAAGCTCGCCCTTGATATCTTCGTCATCATCGCTTTGAACCGCTTCGCCGAGCTCATAGGCTTCTTCAATCGCATACGGAATGAGACTATGATTGCTTTGCTTTTTATCCCACGGACAATCTGCGCGCAGCCGTGCCATTAACTTTAATAAATCGTCTAACTCGCCAGTTGCTACTGGCGTTCCTTGTACAGGGTTGGGCGGCGTAATAGAAGTTAACGTTTGGTTGTTTAAGTCACTCATAAAATACTCTTATATTTTTTATCATAGAAACGGATAATTATAAAAATGCTCACATAAAGCACCACTACGGCTTTATAGCTCATTTGGTAGTTAGTGTATCATTGAACGCTTATTGACTTATAATCCTGTTATCACTCCCTCATTTTTTACCGCGCACGCACAAGGAAGCTTATTATTATGTCCACTTCTGCGACTACTGGCTATCAGCCAGCAACAGAATTTCACCCTATCAGTATTCAGTCATTTAAAGCGTATGATATCCGCGGCGAGCTTGGCGTCAATCTCGATGAAGCTATCGCCTACCGTATCGGCCGTGCCTTTGCGCAAATTTTATTCGAGCGTTTTAGCGCTGCAGATGTCGCCGTTGAACTAAAAGACTTAAAGCCAGCTATCGTCATCGGTAGCGATATCCGCCACTCCAGTGAGCAGTTAAAACAAGCAACCATCAAAGGTATGCTCGATGCGGGTGTCGATGTGATTGATTTGGGTATGACAGGCACAGAAGAGGTCTATTTTGCGACCAGTTATTATCAGGCGTTGGGCGGTATCGAAGTAACAGCTAGCCACAATCCGATTAATTATAATGGCTTAAAATTGGTAAAGGAATACTCAAAACCGATTAGCGCCGATGATGGCTTGGCAGAGATTCAAGCGTTGGCAGAATCGGGGCAATTTGGTACGGATAATCAACAAGGTACATTACAATTACTAACGGATAAAAGCGCTTATATCAATCATGTCATGACTTTTATTGATGTTGATAAATTAAAACCGCTAAAACTGGTTATCAACTCCGGTAACGGTAGCGCAGGTCCCGTCGTTGATTTATTAATCGACAAGTTAGCACAAGCTGGCGCGCCAATTGAAGTGCTTAAATTGCACCATACGCCTGATGGCAGCTTTCCAAATGGCATTCCCAATCCAATGATTGAGGCCAACCGAACCGCCACTCAACAAGCGGTGCTAGAAAATAAAGCCGACCTTGGCATTGCCTTTGATGGCGATTTTGACCGCTGCTTTTTATTTGATGAATACGGCGAATTTATCGATGGTAGCTATGTCGTTGGCATGCTCGCGCAGGCGTTTTTAAACAAGTATGCAGGCGAGTCAATCGTCTATGATCCACGTGTGATATATAACACCGAGGCCGTCATTGATGAGCATAACGGTAAGGCGGTTATTAGCAAGTCTGGGCACTCATTTATCAAACAAGTGATGCGTGATTCTGGTGCAGTGTATGGCGGCGAAATGTCCGCTCACCATTATTTTCGCGATTTTTTCTACTGCGATAGCGGCATGATTCCGTGGCTTTTGACCATTGAGTTACTATCGATTACCGGTAAAACCTTGTCAGAATTGGTCAGCGGTTATATTGCAGCCTATCCAAGCTCAGGCGAGCTGAATTTTCATTTGACCACTCATGATGCGCCAGCCATTATTAGCGCCATCGAAGAGAAGTTCAGCACCGGAAATCCAACCAAATCGATGCTCGATGGTTTGAGTTTAAACTTTGGCGAATGGCGTTTTAACTTACGCGCTTCCAATACTGAACCATTAATTCGCTTAAACATCGAAAGTCGCGGTGATAAAGATTTACTACAGACTAAAACCCAAGAAATTCAGCAATGGCTTGCTAGTAAAGGGGCGGTGCCTGCTTAACTTAAGTAATCATAATGCTAAGTAAAGACGTTCTGAACTTATAAGAACAAAAAAGCGCCGGTTAATTTTTATATTAATCGGCGCTTTTATTTAGATTCAGTTCATTAGCTGCTTGTCTGCTACGCTTATTTCACCCTTGTTAAAAAACTTTATTTGGCGCGACCAATCCCTATATAGTCACCGACCAAATCATCAACCTGCGTTCGCGACAGTGCATTGCGCGCATCAAATATCGGCAGCGCCTGCTCATTAAGCCTAGCAACATCTAGTCTGTTTTCCGGCAACCAGCTGATAATAAAAATGGCCTGCGCTTCATTAAGCTTTTGGTACGGACTGGCGATCAGTTCCAGTAGCGACTGCTGTCCATAGAGCTCGGCAAGCTCGGTTTGGGCTTTATCACTATATACCAGCGTGCGGATATTATAAGACCAGAGTAGCGCTAACAACGGATGAATCGCCGACTCTGCTGTCCGTCCCGAGCCCGCTTTATAACTACCGCCCCAAATCATCACGGTTTTATTATCGATAAATCCATCAAAATACTGCCAAAACTTGCGAAATATCAGCTCTTTTTGGTCTTCGTTGATATTAATGACTGCCTGTAGTAACGGCATAGCTAGGCTTTTTTCTGCACTGGACTGCTGCAACTTAACCAACTCTGTCGGTAGTGTATTACCACCAAACCCCCAGCCCGCCTGCAAGTAGCTACTGCCCACGCGCTCATCAAGTCCCATAATGTGACTAACTTGCTGAATATCGACCTGTTGACTATCCGCCAAGCGCGACATCTCATTCATAAAACTCACCCTTGTGGCAAGCATCGCCATGATACTACTACGGGCAAACTCTATAGTGGCAATATCTGCTTGATGAAAAGCGCGCGCCTGCTGCATTAAAGGCTGTAGCATCGTTAAATGATGGCGGCTATTTGGTGTTTTTTCACCCAGCAATAACAATGATGGATTTAGCATTGAGCTGTACGCATCGCCATCCTTTAAGAATACAAATGGCACATAATAAACCCAAGCGCGCTGCAACTGCTTGGACAATGCGTCAACCGCGCCCAGCTGTTTAATGCCACTCATGATGAGCGGTAAGGTTTGCTGATGACTGTGATTAAAGGCGGTAATCCAGCTGTCTGCTTGCCATACTGAGCGAATGCTGTCTAAAAACAACCAATACAGCGCAGCTTGTTTCCTCTCATTATTATTATCCGACGTTTCATAGTGCTCTAGCAGCTTACTCGCAGTAGTGGGCAAAGCATAGCTGACAATTTTTTGCTGCTGCACGTACATCTGCCATAGCGCTTGCACATGATGCTCGAAACCATATTGTTGTAATTGCTGCGTCAATACCTCTTTATCAGTATAAAGATGCACCGTATGACCGAGACTTGCCAGTACCACAGCACTGGTAATCGCCTCGATACTGTGACCGACGAGGACGCAAACGCTGGTGTTTTTAGCAGCTTGGTTAAATGAATGTGATGCGGATTGGTCGTTATCTGTCTTGTGTTTATTTATAGCGGCAGCGCTCATAAGATTACCTTTTATATTGCAAAGTTAGCAGCGTGGATAAGTGGATAAGCCAGTCGCATGATGCTACTAGCTACTAGCCATAAGCCTTAAGCCTTAAACCATTAAGACAACAGCTTAATATGCTGCAATAGCTGATTGGTAGAGGTATCAAATTGCGCATCGCCGCCTTGCTGCATGGCGGTATGTACCGACTCTGCCATTTTCTTGCCCATCTCAACGCCCCATTGATCAAACGGATTGATATCCCAAATGCTGGCCATGACATAAACCTTGTGCTCATAAAGCGCTATCAACTCCCCCAAACTATGCGGGGTCAGCTCATCGATAAGGAGCGTCGTTGACGGCTGATTGCCGCGGTAATATTTGTATTTATCGGTATCAGAAGCCGCTTCAATATCCTTATCAACAATAGCAGCATTACCAAAAGCTAAGACCCGACTCTGCGCCAAACAGTTTGCCAAAGACAATTCATGCTGCTGCTGTAGCGATTCATTTGTCGCATCATCACTATAACGGCGCACGCACGCAATAAAGTCACAAGAGACCTGCTGCGTCCCTTGATGCAGAAGCTGATAAAAAGCATGCTGCGCATTGGAGCCAATCTCGCCCCACAAAATTGGACACGTATCATAATCAAGACGCTCGCCATGCTGCGTCACCGATTTACCATTACTTTCCATCTCGAGCTGGGTCAAGTAGCTTGGCAAATACTCCAAACGTCCATCATAAGGCAGCACGGTATGCGCATTGACTTGTAAAAAGGTACTGTTCCAAACGGCGAGCAAACCTAATAATACTGGCAGATTCTCAGAAAAGTCTGCTTGGGCGAAATGCTCATCCATATTATGGGCGCCGGCTAGCAGCTCTTTAAAACCATTTATGCCAATACGAATAGCGATAGCAAGTCCAATCGCCGACCACAATGAAAAACGACCGCCAACCCATTCCCACAGCTGCAATTGATGCTCAGGGTGAATGCCCCAGGCAGTCATTTTTTCACAATTGGCCGATACGCCGATAAAATGACGGCGCAAGACGCTTTCTTCCGTGCCAGCGCGTAATTTTGCCGTGGCGAGTAACCATGACAGTGCTGTCTTGGCATTTGATAGCGTGTCAACGGTGCCAAAAGATTTGGAGGAGATGATAAATAAAGTGGTTTCAGGATTTAAGTGCTTGAGCAAATTATCAAGCTGCGTGCCATCCATGTTAGAGACAAAATGCACCTCGATAGCGGTATCTGCCCATTCATCAAGCGCGGTGGTCGCCATCAGTGGGCCTAAATCTGAGCCGCCAACGCCAATATTAACCACATCAGTGATAGCTTTACCAGAAAACCCGCGCCATGTGCCGTTGCGTACCCGCTCTGACAATCTTTCTACCTGCGCCAAACTCTCATGTACATCAGCGGCGACATTTTGCGTGCCAACTTGCAGCTGTTCCGTAGCTGGCAAGCGTAGAGCGGTATGCAGCGCTGCTCGCTCTTCACTGGTATTAACCATCGCCCCTTGTAATAAGGCATCGATACGGCCTGACAACTCGCAACTATTCGCCAAATTTAATAAATTTTCTAGCACCGCATCACTAATACACTGCTTGCTATA
Organism: Psychrobacter sp. UBA6291; assembly: GCF_002439405.1. Lineage (NCBI taxonomy): Bacteria > Pseudomonadati > Pseudomonadota > Gammaproteobacteria > Moraxellales > Moraxellaceae > Psychrobacter > Psychrobacter sp. UBA6291. Next base: position 82,773 of record NZ_DJUD01000022.1, read on the forward strand.
ATCCATATATAGCGCGCCCGCTTGCGTGCTAAAGCGAGACGTCCGCTCATTATCCTGCGCGAACAATGGGGCAAGCGCCCACGGCTGCTCCGCTAACTTGGCTAAATGCTGCCAATACTTAGAGTGGCGGGCACTTTTATAGCCCTTATTATTTATCTCATCCATTAGCTATTTATCATCCCTTAACTGCTGCTCGGCAAAATAGATAAACGCTTGCATATACGAGCACATATCGCCTGCGTCATAACTATCGCCGCGCATGGTCGTCACATTAACGCCATATTTGCTAATCAATGCATCAATGGCATCAGTCAGTTGAATCTCGCCACCAACCGACGCTCTAGTATTGGCCAGATAATCAAATATATGATTGCTAAATACATAACGACCGACAACGGCCAATTTTGAAGGGGCATCCGCTAAGTTGGGCTTTTCGACAAAACCGGCAACTTTAAAGCTTGCGTTTTTATCAGCTTGCTCGATTTCATGCGCTTGATTGAATGCTTCGTATAATTGGGCAATACCGTATTTATGTACATCTTCATCTGCTACGTTATTGACCAATATTTGCGAATGCGTGTCTTTGGCAAAGGCTTCAATCATAAACGCCAAATTATCAGTCGTTATATCGGTGGTAAATGGATCGAGCACCACATCTGGCAGCAGTACAGCAAAGTCATGCTCACCGATGATTGGACGCGCTGCCAATACCGCGTGTCCCAACCCTAGCGGTTTGCCTTGGCGTATCATAGACACCGTTACATCCTCGGGTAACCAGTTTAAGCTATCGGCTAACGTGTCTTTACCTTTAGCACGCAATTGATTATCCAACTCAGCATTGATATCAAAGTAGTTTTCGATGGCGCTTTTTTGTGCATGACCGACCAAAACGATATGTTTGATACCCGCAGCAATGGCTTCTTCAACGACATAATGAATAGCGGGACGATTACCAAGTGGTAGCAGCTCTTTTGGCACTGATTTCGATAACGGCAGCATACGTGTACCAAAACCTGCGACAGGAATAACAGCGTGAGTAATTTTTTTCATAATTTTTAGACTGTATTTAAGAGTGTGAAATAAGAAACATGCCTAATCAATGTTAAGCGCTATGATAGCCATTCGGGTTTTTACTTTGCCAACGCCACGTATCTTGACACATCTCAGTGATAGATAGTGTGGCATCCCAACCTAGCAAATCTTTGGCTTTATCGGCGCTGGCATAGCAGCTGGCAATATCCCCTGCGCGCCGAGCAGAAAACTGGTAAGGAATATTTTGGCCTGATACTTCAGAAAAAGCCGTGACCAATTCTAAAACAGACGTTCCTTTACCTGTTCCTAGATTAATGGGTAAAAAACCTATTGAGCTGTATTTATCTCGACCTACTTGTTTTTGTAAGTAGTTAAGCGCTGCTACATGACCTTGGGCAAGATCAGTGACATGGATAAAATCGCGTACCCCCGTCCCATCGACAGTAGAATAGTCATTACCAAAAATACTAAGTTTTCCAAGCTTGCCAACGGCGACTTGCGAAATATAAGGCATTAAATTATTAGGAATATCATTTGGATCTTCGCCAATTTGCCCAGATGGGTGCGCACCGACAGGATTGAAGTACCTAAGTGGAATAAGATTCCAGCCATCATCGGTTGCCGCTAAATCCTCTAAAATATGCTCGACCATCAGTTTGCTCTGACCATAAGGATTGGTGCAAGAACGCTTTGATTCCTCATTGATGGGCAAGGATTCAGGATCTCCATAGACGGTCGCAGAAGATGAAAAAACCAAATTCTTAACATCGGCTTCTCTCATAACTTCCAATAAAGCAATGGTGCCACTGACATTATTATTATAATACAGCAATGGCTTGGCCACCGATTCTCCAACGGCTTTTAGCCCCGCAAAATGAATCACACCAAAGAACTGATGCTCGGCAAAGACCTGTTTGAGTAGATCAATATCACGAATATCGCCTTTAACAAAGTCGATGGGTTGATCAATGAGCTTGGATACGCGCTCAATAGCTTCACGGCTACTATTAGACAAATTGTCGTAGACCACAATATCATAGCCTGCTTCATGTAAAGCTATACAAGTGTGTGAGCCGATATATCCGGCACCACCTGTTACCAATATCTTATTTTTCATAATTGCTACATTTTAATCAAAGGAAAGTTATTTTTAGAATAAAAAAAGACACCCCATTGTAGGAGTGCCTTTGTTTTTTTTCAACGATGTTTTGGTATTAGACTAGCTATTAATACCTAAATTACCAACCGGTAACTTCTTTTAACTTATCACCGATTTTTGATGGATCACGAGTATAAGCAATACCAGCGTCTTCAAAGGCTTTAAATTTCTCTTCAGCAGTACCTTGACCACCAGAGATAATCGCGCCAGCATGGCCCATACGTTTACCAGCAGGTGCGGTAACGCCAGCAATATAACCAACCACTGGCTTGGTTACGTGCTCTTTGATATAAGCCGCCGCTTCTTCTTCAGCTGTACCACCAATCTCACCGATTAATACGATGGCTTCGGTTTGTGGATCGTCTTGGAACAGTTTTAGCGCATCAATTTGGTTCATACCTGGGATAGGGTCGCCGCCGATACCGATACAAGTAGACTGACCAAAACCAAGCTTAGTCGTTTGAGCAACCGCTTCATAAGTCAAGGTACCAGAGCGTGAGATGATACCCACTTTACCTGGCAGATGGATATGGCCTGGCATAATACCGATTTTGCACTGACCTGGGGTGATAACGCCTGGGCAGTTTGGACCAACCATACGTACATCGCCTGCTTCTTCGATATAACGCTTGGCTTTTAGCATATCGATAGTCGGGACGCCTTCAGTGATTACGACGATCAATTTTACGCCAGCATCGACTGCTTCAACGATAGAATCTAGTACAAATGGAGCTGGTACGTAGATAACTGAAGCGTCAGCTTGGGTCGCTTCCATCGCTTCTGCCATGGTATTAAAGACTGGCAAACCTAGATGCGTTTGACCGCCTTTACCTGGGGTTACACCGCCAACCACTTTAGTGCCGTACTCAATTGCTTGTTCGGAGTGGAATGTACCGTTTTTACCAGTAAAACCTTGTACCAATACTTTGGTATCTTTATCAATTAATACACTCATTATGTTTTCCTTATTCGGTTGTCTTGCAATAGCAGTTTTCTCGCTCACTTATCGTTAAATGTTAACGATTTATGCTTTTGCTAAAAACTGCCATCACGCTGTGACTATAATGCTTAAGCGTCTGGTTAAGCGAGTTATGAATAAAACAGCGCTTAACCGCACGACTTATATTAAAGGCTTATGCTTTAACCGCATCGACAATTTTTTGCGCCGCATCTGCTAGGCCTTGAGCTGAAATGATTTTCACATCAGATTGCTCTAGTAGCTCAGCACCTTTTTCAGCGTTATTACCTTCTAGACGGACAACGACAGGCACTTTTACGTTCACTTCTTTAACTGCTTCGATAATCGCTTCGGCAATCATGTCACAACGTACGATACCGCCGAAGATGTTGATTAGAACGCCTTCAACACTGCTGTCTTCTAGAATGATTTTGAACGCTTCAACAACGCGATCTTTGGTTGCACCGCCGCCAACGTCCAAGAAGTTAGCAGGTTTGCCGCCGTACAATTTGATGATGTCCATGGTCGCCATCGCAAGACCAGCACCGTTTACCATACAACCGATGTTACCTTCTAGGGCAACATAGTTTAGGTCAAATTCAGCGGCTTTAAGCTCGCGCTCGTTTTCTTGCGTTTTATCTTGTAGTGCTGCAATTTTAGGCAGGCGATATAAAGCGTTTGAGTCAATACCGATTTTGCCATCAACACAAACGATTTCGCCATTTTCGCGAACCGCTAATGGATTGATTTCTAATAATGCAAAATCATTGTCAACGAATGCTTGATAAGCGCCGCTCATCAATTTTACAAACTGGTTGATTTGCTTGCCTTCAAGACCCAGTTTAAATGCCACTTCACGTGCTTGGTAAGGCATTAAACCAACTAATGGATCAACGCTTACTTTAAAGATTTTTTCTGGAGTTTCGCTTGCGACTTCTTCGATATCAACGCCGCCTTCGGTTGATGCCATAAAAGTGACGCGACGCGTAGAACGGTCTACAACTGCACCAAGATATAGCTCAGTTTGTACTGGGTACATATCTTCTGCAACCAATACGAAGTTAACTGGTTGGCCTTCTGCGTCAGTCTGGAATGTAACCAGATTGGTACCGATAAGCTCTTCAGCAACTTGCTTTGCTTCTTCGCGAGTTTTAACGAGCTTCACACCGCCCGCTTTACCACGGCCACCAGCATGAACCTGCGCTTTAATAACCGCAATATCAGTAGGCGTCTTATCAAAAGCAGCAGCAGCTTCGTCGCCATTATGGGCGATGATGCCTTCTTGAATGGGCAAACCGTAGCTTTTTAATAGCTCTTTTGCTTGATACTCATGTAAATTCATTGATTGTATCCTTTATTTTTTACAATTAATAAAAAGTGAAAACAAGTGCAAGGCAGAATAACGCTGCCACACTTATGATGGCGGTGACCGTTATCATAATAGTGATAGCGGCCGCACCATCCGGTTAAACTTGATATTGACTCAAATGCTTTTCATTTTAAGCAAGTTAATCTCAAAAACTATTTACGTTTTTTACGCTGTATGGCATGAATCGCACGGCCATCTGCTGATAAAGCGGCTTCATGAACCGCTTCAGAAATGGTTGGATGCGCAAATGTCATCAACTGCAAATCTTCGATACTAGACACAAATTCCATCGCAATCATACCTTGATGGACAATATCGCCCGCACCAGCAGAAATGGCATGCATACCTAACAAACGATCTGTTTTAGCATCAGCAACAACTTTGATAGAGCCTTGTGCTTCACTTTGTGCAAGCGCACGACCGTTAGCTGCTAGGTTAAATGAACCAGTTTTGACTTCATAACCCGCTTCAGTCGCTTCTTGCTCGGTCAAACCAACCCATGCAATTTCTGGATGGGTATAAATGACGTTGATAATGGTGTCATAGTTAACTTGTGCTTTTTCACCATGAATGCGCTCAACCGCCATCATGCCTTCTTCCATCGCTTTATGCGCAAGCATAGGGCCACGAACCAAGTCACCGATTGCATAAACGCCGTCAAGGTTGGTTTTACACTGGTCATCGACATCGATAAGACCGCGCTCAGTCAACGTGATACCACTGTCTGCGCCCAATAGTTTTTCAGAGTAGGCACGGCGACCAACACAAACAATCAGTTTATCAAAGCTTTCATCCGAGGCTTCACCTTTTGCTTCGCTGGTCACGACAACTTGATCGCCTTTCACTTCAGCATTGGTTACTTTGGTATCAACGCGGATATCAAGACCTTGCTTTTTCAGCATTTTACCCGCTTCTTTAGCAATGTCTTTGTCAGCCGCTGCTAGGAAGCTTGGTAGCGCTTCATAGACAACCACTTCTGCGCCCAAGCGGCGCCATACTGAACCTAGCTCAAGACCAATGACGCCTGCGCCAATGACGCCTAAACGCTTTGGTACTTCGGTGAAATCAAGCGCGCCAGTAGAATCAACAATACGGTCGCCATCAGTTTTTGCTACAGGAATATCGATAGGCACCGAACCTGCTGCAAGAATGACGTTTTTGGCGGTAATAGTCGTTTCACTGTCGTCTTCTAGGGCGGTAAATTTAACTTTTTTATCCGCACCTTTCCCGTCTTCTAATGTGCCCCAGCCTTGTAGCCAGTCAACGCCATTGCCTTTTAGCAATGCCGCCACGCCGCCCGTCAATTGCTTAACAATGGCTTCTTTACGGCCAATCATTTGCTCGATATCGATAGCAACGTCACCGGTGCTGATACCATGCTCAGCAAGGTCATGTTTGGTTGCTTCATAACGATGTGATGAATCAAGTAAGGCTTTTGATGGGATACAACCGACGTTTAAGCAAGTACCACCCAGTGCTGGCTCACCTTTATACACGCGTTTTTCGATACAAGCCACGCTCATACCCAATTGACCTGCACGAATAGCGGCTTCGTAACCACCAGGACCGCCGCCGATGACGACTAAATCATAATTGTCTTTCATAGTACGTTCCTATTTTTAATTTGGTTCTAATTTATTTCTAAATTTTTTCTAATTTTATGAGGATTAAATGATTGGTTAGCCTATTGATGGATAAATGACACTTTTATTCTGTCGTTAATACACCGCAAAAAGAGTCGCATTTATTTGACAATAAACCACAATCACCTCGTCCAAAGTGAAAAAGCTTGTATCAGTGGTTACCGATACAAGCTTAAAAGCTTACAGGTCTAGGAGTAGCATGGTTGGATCTTCGACCAACTCTTTGATAGTAACTAAGAACTGTACCGCTTCTTTGCCGTCAATCATACGGTGATCATATGATAGTGCTAGGTACATCATTGGTAAAATTTCAACTTTACCGTCGACTGCCATTGGGCGGTCGTTGATAGCGTGCATACCTAAGATAGCAGTTTGTGGTGGATTCAAGATAGGCGTTGACATGAGTGAACCAAAGACGCCGCCGTTTGAAATGGTGAACGTACCGCCAGTCATGTCATCAAGACCAAGTTTGCCTTGTTGTGCTTTACCACCAAATTCACGAATCTTAGCTTCAACATCAGACATGCTCATGCGGTCGGTATCACGCAATACAGGAACGACCAAACCACGATCTGAAGATACGGCAACACCGATATCATAGTAGCCGTGATAAACGATGTCATCGCCGTCTAGAGAAGCGTTAACCGCTGGGAAGCGTTTTAGTGCTTCAGTCGCCGCTTTAATAAACAATGACATAAAGCCTAGACGAACGCCATGGCGCTTTTCAAATTGCTCTTTATACTTAGCACGCATATCCATCAACGGTTTCATGTTGACTTCATTAAACGTGGTTAGCATCGCTGTTTCTTGTGAGGCAGCCAGTAGACGGTTAGCAACTGTTTTACGTAGACGCGTCATTGGTACGCGTTTTTCAGTACGCTCACCGGTTGATTCAGCAACTGGACGACCGCTATCAGATTTGATAGAGCTATCAGCTTTTAGCGTTGGGTTTGCCATGTCGGTTTTGGTTACACGACCACCGCGGCCACTGCCTTCGACGTTTTTAGGATCAACGCCAGATTCTTTCGCCGCTTTTCGTACCGCAGGACTTTGGTCTTTATGATCCGCTTCGTCTTTTTTATCTGTGGCTTGGACTGGCTCACCGCCATCGGTAGCTTGTTTCGGCTGTACTGGCGCTGCTGGTTGGTCTGGGTCAACGGCAGGCTCATCCGCGCTATCGCTACTACCACCAGCAGAACTACCGCTAGCACCAGCTTCAAACTCGGCGATTAGCTCGTCTGACAAAATTGTATCGTCAACTTGCTTAACGATTTTGGTAACCACACCGTTATCAGGTGCAACCACTTCTAATACTACTTTATCAGTTTCGATTTCAGCCAATAAGTCGTCGCGGCTAACTTCTTGACCTTCAGTGACATGCCATTCCACGAGGGTGCCATCGGCAACCGATTCTGGAAAAACGGGGGCTTTAATTTCAGCCATCGATATACTCCTTAGATATTGATATTACTCTTTATTATTAAGTCGTGATAGGCAGTCAATACCATTCTCAATCGTCTTACTTTAATGGTAATAGCGGTACGGACTGTTATCGCCTGATTCGTGTATCTTATATAATCTGTTGCTTAAGCCAACTACTATTTAGATAGCTCATCCACACTGATACCAAGACCACCAGCAATAAGCGCTTGCTGCTGCTGAACATGTAGTTTTGGAGATCCTGTCGCTGGCGCCGCACTAGCAGGACGCGCAACTGGCTCCATGACTTTTGCCTTGGTTGGATGCGGCACAACAATGCGGAACATATGCGGCGCTAAATAGTACCAAGCGCCTTGGTTAAGTGGCTCTTCTTGCGTCCAAACAATCTCAGCTAAGTTACTATATTTTTCAATCTCAGCAATCAAACGCTCTTCTGGTAATGGGTATAGCTGCTCGATACGCACAATCGCTACGTGATCTAAACCTAGCGCACGGCGTTGTTCTAATAAGTCATAGTAAACTTTACCGCCGCACAGCACCATACGCGTTACGTTGTCGGCATTTTGCTGATCGATCTCTGGCAATACTGTCTCAAACTTGCCGTTCGCCAGCTCTTCTAGGGTTGAAGTTGCCAATTTATGACGTAGTAAACTCTTCGGTGACATGACGATTAATGGCTTACGAATCGGACGTACCGCTTGACGACGTAGGGCATGATAGATTTGCGCTGGTGTCGTTGGCGTAATTACTTGCATGTTGTCTTCAGCACATAACTGCAAGAAGCGCTCTAGGCGAGCAGATGAATGCTCAGGGCCTTGACCTTCAAAGCCATGTGGTAATAACATGGTTAAACCACAAACGCGCTGCCACTTAGTCTCACCACTTGAGATAAACTGGTCAATCACCACTTGTGCACCGTTCACAAAGTCACCAAACTGTGCTTCCCAAACGATTAGCGCATTCGGCACGGTCGTTGCGTAACCATATTCGAAGGCTAGTACCGCTTCTTCTGATAACAGTGAGTTGTAAGTAGCAAAGCGTGCTTGCGTCTCACTGATATGTGAAAGGGGCACATACATGCTGCCGTCATTGACGTTATAGATTTCACTGTGACGATGCGAGAAGGTACCACGGCCCACATCTTCACCAGTAATACGTACCAAGACATTGTCATGGTCAACCAATGATGCATAGGCTAGAGTTTCAGCGGCACCCCAGTTAAGTGGCTCTTCGCCTGTTTGCATGGCTAGACGCTGTTCGACCATTTTTTGTACTTGGCGTTGTAGCTTATAACCTTCTGGCATTTCTGCCATACGGCGACCATAGCCTTTTAGCACTTCGATATCGACGCTGGTATCCCAATCGTCAACCAAATCATGGCCTAAGTAAGGTTTCCAATCAACGAAGAGCTCTTCGTTAGGCTGACTCACTAAAGAGCTGGCAACGTATTCACCGCGGTCCAACGACTCACGATATTCATCTTCGTACTGCTGAGCTTCACTCTCGCTCAACACGCCGGCTTTGATCAGTTGCTGTGCGTAGATAGTGCGAGTGGTTGGTAATTTTTTAATCACTGCGTACATTAATGGCTGAGTCGCTGATGGCTCATCGGCTTCGTTATGACCGTTACGACGATAGCAGAATAAGTCAATGATAATGTCTTTATCAAACTCATGACGGTAATCTAATGCCAATTGCGCTGCGAAAACCACTGATTCAGGATCGTCACCGTTTACGTGCAAGATAGGTGCGTGCACCATTTTGGCAACGTCAGTACAATACTCAGTTGAACGCGCATCTTCTTGACGGCTGGTGGTAAAACCAACTTGGTTATTGATAACAATATGTACTGTACCGCCCGTGGTATAAGCGCGGGTTTGTGACATTTGGAAAGTTTCTTGCACCACGCCTTGACCTGCAAAAGCCGCATCGCCATGAATAACAATCGGTAAGACAGAGTTGCCTGTTTTATTATCTTGTAGTGGTTGGTCATTACGGCGAACTTGACGCGCGCGTACCGAACCTTGCAATACTGGTGCGACAATCTCAAGATGCGATGGATTAAACGCCAATGCCAAATGTGCCTCACCGCCCGGTGTCATTACGTTCGATGAAAAACCATTGTGATATTTAACGTCACCTGAGCCTTTTTCTGGCTGCACTTTACCATCGAACTCATCAAACAAATCGGCAGGGTTTTTACCCAAGATATTAACCAACAAGTTTAAACGACCTCGGTGAGCCATACCAATAACCATCTCTTTAGTGCCATAACCGCCAGCACGTTGGATGATTTCATTGATAGCAGGAATAAAGCTCTCACCACCTTCTAGACCAAAACGCTTAACACCCGTATATTTACGAGCCAAATATTTTTCTAAGCCTTCAGCAGCGGTTAAACGCTCAAGGATTGAGAGACGTTTTTCTTTATCAAACTCGATATAACCTAGATTGGTTTCTAGGTATTTTTCCATCCAGCGCTTTTCGGTGCTGGTGGTCACGTGCATATACTCCGTACCGATATAACGGCAGTAGACGCGCTCCATGATCTCGATGATTTCACGTAGCGTCGCTTCATCTTTACCAATATTTAAATCATTGGTTGGGAATACGGTATCAAGGTCGGCTTCAGAAAGATTGTGATAAGCAAGGGTTAAATCTTCCACTTCTGCACGTGGATGCAAATCTAATGGGTCAAGCTTAGCGCGGCGATGACCACGGCGGCGATAGGCTGAAATCAGCTGCTGCACGCCCATTTGTTTTGGGTCAGCACAATTTGAATCGCCAGCTTGTGAGCCAGAGGTGTCAGTATTTATTTTGTTCGCCGTTTGATTGCGCGCAAGCAACAAGAACTGATCTTTAATAGCATTGTGCTTGGCATCATTTGGCGTCTTGTATTGTTCAAAATACGCCTGCCAATCGTTATCAACGCTACTAGGATCATCTAGATATTGCTCATAGAGCGCTTCGATATATTGAGCATTGTCGGCAGCCAGTTCAGTATGATCTAGGCTCGCAGTTTCTTTAGTTATACTATTCATAATAATCGTCTATTTGATAGATAAATGAATGGAATCGTGCTTATTATTGTGTTGTTCGTTATAGGTTAGCGACATCAATCGTCGCTTTTTACCATTAAAACTTGTCTTAACATTATCTTTTTATTAACCATATCTATAAGTTACCGCTTCTGGTCAATTAAAAACATCGTACCCAAGCTACGTCGTTATAAAAAAGATAATTGCAATACCACGCTTACTATTAAAATTATTTGTGAACGGTCGGTTTTCTTTAGTGGCTCGTTTGACAACATTAATTTATATATAATGCTTGCAACTATAACTAAATTATTAATAGCATGGTTTTACTCAAAAAATTTTGTCTTCAGTTAGCCTTTTAATTGGCTATTTTCGCTGAAGTGGCTTGCTATGGTAGAAAAATATAGGCGATATTACGCCAAAGATATAGTGCTGTATAGGGTAACATGCCTGCCTACCACGCCATAGTTTGTTTGTTCAATACTAGGTATTTACGAAATGAATATCAACTATCATTCCTCGCAACTAGTTAACTTTTATTTGAACAAATTTAGCTAAATTTATAGCCTGCTTTTTGCATTTCTATAGATTTTGAGCGATATAAACATTTATGGTTAATCACTACCATTAAATGAATCTGCGTGAAAATATACGGTTATAATCAATTATATAGACATGCGCACGATATAGCATGCCCTCTTACATACAAGCAACGTATTGTTAATACAGCCTTACTTTCATTGACTGACGCACCACTGCCCATCAACAATAGCTTTTAAAATATCAGTTTTGTGATGCTAGCTTTATAACTGACAGTTTAATACTGATAACCTTGAATAAAAAACACCACCTAATGAGAGGTGGTGTTTTTTTAACAGCGCTATTATAAAGCTAATTACCAATAAATGGTAGACTAACCTGCTTGATCGATCAGTAAATTGCGCAGATGACCGATGGCTTTGGTTGGATTTAGGCCTTTTGGACATACAGATACGCAGTTCATGATTCCGCGGCAACGGAATAAGCTGAATGGGTCTTCTAAACGTGATAGACGAGCACGGATATCAGTATCGCGACTGTCAGATACAAAACGGTTGGCATTCAATAGTGCGGCTGGACCTAAGAACTTATCAGGGTTCCACCAGAATGATGGGCAGCTGGTTGAACAGCACGCACATAAAATACACTCATACAAACCGTTTAATTTTTCACGCTGTTCAGGTGACTGCAAACGCTCGGTTGCTGGCGCTGGCTGGTCATTGATTAAGAACGGATGAACTTTTTCGTATTGCTCATAAAATTGGTTCATGTCGACGACCAAATCACGAACCACTGGCAAACCTGGTAACGGACGAACCGTTACTTTTTCAGGCAAGGTGTTCATGTTAATCAGACAGGCTAGACCATTTTTACCATTGATATTCATGCCATCTGAACCGCAAATGCCTTCACGGCACGAGCGACGGAAAGTAAGGGTTTCGTCTTCTTTCTTCAGGCGTAATAACACGTCAAGCAACATACGATCTGAGTCTAACAACTCAATCGTATAAGTTTGCATGCGCGGCGCTGCGTCCACATCAGGATCGTAGCGATAGATTTCGATGGTGCGAGTACCTCGGCTCATAATGCTAAACTCCACACATTGGTGATGCGGGCTCACAAGCGTACAGTCTAAAGACTGCTATTTATCAGCGCTAGTATGACTATTTCATAGCGCTGATAAAAGCTTATCGCTGGCGCTCACCTTTTATTAAATAAGGGATAAAACGTTAATTCTATGTATACACAAAACTGTATGCCCAAAACTACAAGGGCTAGAATTAATAAACGCGAACTTTTGGCTCGACATAATCGACCGTCAATGGCACTTTACGCACGGGTTTATAGATAATACGATTGCCTTCAGAATACCATAGGGTATGCTTCATCCAATCATTATCGTTACGGCCGTTTGGTGCATAATCATCATCTTCTGGGCGATCGTAGTCAGACACACTGTGCGCGCCGCGGCTTTCATGACGGTTAGCGGCCGATATCATCGTCGCTTTTGCCACTTCATACAAGTTGGCTACTTCAAATGCTTCGATACGCGCGGTATTAAAGACCTGTGATTTATCAGCCAAATGGATTTGGTCGATTTTATCAGCAAGCGCTAGAATTTGCTTAACACCTTCATCCATCATCGCCTGCGTACGGAATACACTGGCATGCTTTTGCATAATGGCGCGAATCTCGTCAGCCACGTCTTGCGCATTGTAGCCTGAAGTTGATTGTTGCAATTTGTCCAAACGACGCACAGTGAAATCAAGCACGTGTGGATCAAGCGGCTTGTAGTTATGGTCAGCATGATGGAATTCATCAACGATATGCTTACCAGCAGCACGACCAAAGACCAATAAATCAAGTAGCGAGTTGGTACCTAAGCGGTTGGCACCATGCACACTAACGCACGCACACTCACCGATTGCATAAAGACCTTTAACGACGTTGCCTTTGGCATATAGACCGTCTTCATCGGTACCCGCTTCTAGATCCGGTACAATCACTTGACCATGAATCGTGGTTGGAATACCACCCATCATATAGTGAATGGTTGGGATAACTGGAATTGGCTCTTTAGTGATGTCAACGTTGGCGAAGTTTTTACCAATCTCGAATACTGATGGCAGACGCTTCATGATGGTTTCAACACCCAAATGGGTCATATCCATCACGATATGGTCAGCGTTTGGACCACAGCCGCGACCTTCTTTGATTTCTTGGTCCATTGAGCGTGATACCAAGTCACGTGGTGCCAAGTCTTTCACGGTTGGCGCATAACGCTCCATGAACGCTTCGCCATCTTTATTACGTAAGATAGCGCCTTCACCGCGGCAACCTTCGGTCAATAGTACGCCGGCACCATGAACGCCCGTTGGGTGGAACTGCCAGAATTCCATATCTTGCAATGGAATACCTGCACGAACCGCCATGCCAATACCGTCACCCGTATTGATATAAGCATTGGTAGAAGCCGCAAAGATACGACCAGCACCGCCTGTCGCTAATACAGTGATTGGTGATTGGAATACCGCTACCGTACCAGTTTCTTGCTCAAGCGCGATAACGCCATTGATGTTACCGGCCTCGTCTTTGATCAAATCAAGGGCGATCCACTCGATAAAGAACTCAGTACCTTGCTGCAAGTTTTTCTGATAAAGCGTATGCAATAGCGCGTGACCCGTACGGTCAGCAGCAGCACAAGCACGTTGTACAGCTTTTTCGCCATAGTTTGAGGTATGACCGCCAAATGGACGCTGATAAATGGTGCCATCTTCGTTACGGTCAAAAGGCATACCCATGTGTTCAAGCTCATATACTACTTTCGGCGCTTCACGGCACATGTACTCAATGGCGTCTTGGTCACCTAACCAATCTGACCCTTTCACGGTATCATAAAAGTGAAAGTGCCAGTTGTCATTACTCATGTTACCCAAACTTGCGCCGATACCGCCCTGCGCTGCAACCGTGTGCGAACGGGTTGGGAATACTTTGGTTAAGACTGCAACCTTCATGCCCGCTTCGGCCAAATGCAATGAAGCACGCATACCTGAGCCGCCGCCACCAACGATGACCGCGTCATAGTTCAGGGTTTTAATATTGCTAATGGTATTATCTTGTCTAGTTGCCATTACGGTTTTCCTAATGCCTGTTAATGCTTAGAAGTAAATAAAAAGGCTGATGTCTATGCTGGTTTCTGTCTTATCATGCGGCAACGTCGGCTAATATTTGCGCTCACGCTACTGACAATAATTTAAACCATCAAAATCTGCTATCAATACCTTTTGACCACTTAAATTGCATATCTATCGTTATATTGGGCTTATCTGTTTATTTAACTATCGGTCTAACTGTCATGCAACTGCTTAATAATGCACTGGTATCAGTGATAAGTTAAATTGAGAAATACCCAACGCTATGATTGGCTCTGTCTATTTTGGCTACTAACGGATTTTTTCATCTAAATGCTTTTAAATCAGTAAGGCTATAAAGGCGGTTAGATTCATCCGTTATTATTCATCGATATATGGCTGCTAATACTACGCTTATAAATAGCCGATGAATAAATATTTACCGGTATGATAAAAAGTTAAACAGCAACAACACCGAAGCCGTTACCCCAAAAAATCATAATGCCCCAAAATAGGAAGACTAAAATAGCGATAATCATCAATGTTTGTAAAAATAAACGCAGTTTAGGCGCGCTTTCACCCATTTTGCCAGAGGTAATATAGTCGGTAAATACCGTCCACATACCGACCCACGCGTGACCAGCCAATGCCAAAATAGCCAACAAGCTGAACAGACGCATCGGTAAACTGGTCATAAAATCAGACCATTCAATGAAGGTTACATTGCCATGGGTTAAGAAAAAGCCCAGCAACACCACACTGTAGACGGCTAGAATGACTGCACTGATACGTTGGACCATCCAATCACGGGTACCTGAGCTTGTTAGACCGGTGGCGCTTTTGATTCCTGAATCATTTTTTATCATTAGAACATCACCCATACAAATGACGCGACAATTAAAATCGCTGCAATCACTAAGCTGACAACAGACGCCATACGCGCCGATTGTAGCTCTTCATTTTGACCATTATCAGCAAATAAATGCTTCACGCCCATCACGAAGTGATAAGCAATGGCGGCGACGAAAATCCACGCTAAAAAGCGAATAAAGACATTGTCAAACACGGTTTCAAAACTCTCAGGCGATGCCAAAGAGTTCTGTAATAACCACAGCATGACTGGGATAAGTAGAAATAAAACAATGCCAGAGATACGATGCAAGATAGAAGCAATTGCAATCGGTGAGCGGTTAACGCTAATCACTTGGCTTAAGGGCAGATTAATAGGTCGGTTGCTTTTCACAGCGGGCATCCTTTTTGCGGTTATACTCCTGTATCAGCTATCAACGCATTATATGAATACTATTTATCAATACTATTCTACAAGCGGCAAGCAACACATGAGATGAATAAAGTAAGGAAGGGCTAGCTGACGTCGTTTCATTTGCGCTAAATATGCAAGGTCGATAAGTCTTATTTATCTGACGTTCAGATAAACTCTATAAATAAAATCTATGCCCATAGCGACTGTTTATTTAGTTGCTATTTGGGTAGTTTCCATTTATAAAGTGGTTATAGACTTCCCTATCGCTCACTGAAGTGACAATCCCTTTTTATGACAAATCATTCACACCCTTTATGCAAAATAAAGAAGTTATATGGAGTTCATAATGTGGGATAAATCGATTAACTATTCTATTTTTACGACGTTGCATCAACAAAAAAGATAACGCCATAATATCGTCTGTAGAGTATCATCTTTTATTAAGGCAAACTTCACTGTTGACTATTTAAAAATAGAACAGTTAACAAGAATATTTAAACGATAAGTCGGGTTTTGGTCTATTAACCGAACAGTCAATCATCAAAAAGTCTCAGTAAAGCTGGGCTTTACCAGTGGTTTTATCAGAGCAACCTATCCATTTGCGCAAAGCTAGTGCCAGTTAAATCCCTCCAATTATAAAATGACTGCGTCATAATTACAAATTTATCCCCTAAATAGTGGTTATCGGTGATTATTTAACAAAAAGCTAGCTATTGGTAAGACGAATTTATTAGTATTGGTGTGTCAGAATCACCTTTTGACCCCAAACAATCTGTCGGCTACTCATACTCTGTCTATCGCATGGTCCATTGGGGCAAATAGTAAAAGTGTTTATTTTGCGATAAGGTGTTAATTTTTATAATGTTAATGAGAATCATTATTTTAGAAGTAAACAGCGGACATGCGGCTAAATTACCAAATAGACATATTTTGATACAAAGTTTACAGTCGTTTAGTACGACTAATGCACACCTATTACAGACATTATTGCTAAAAGTCTTTTCAAAACCTCAGTAATTACTGCTAATATAGCCTGCATATTAAATGGGTTAAATTTTTTTGACCGTTTAACTAGTGAAGACGCGAGGGTATGCGTCGATATATTTTTATTCTAACAAGTTACAAACAATGGAGAGCAGTTTATGGCTGACAACAATGCCAAATTAAGCGTAAATGGTAAAGAATACGAATTTCCTATTATTGAAGGTACTTTAGGGCGTCCAGTTATCGATATTGCTGCTCTACAAGATTCAGGCTTTTGGTCTTATGACCCAGGTTTTAAAGTAACCGCTCCTGTTGAATCTAAGATTACTTACATTGATGGCGGTAAAGGTGAGTTATTACACCGTGGCTACCCTATCGACCAGTTAGCCAACAATGCTGAATACTTAGAAGTGGCGTATGCACTGATTCATGGTGATCTACCAAATGCTGAGCAAAAAGCAGATTTCTATGAAAAGGTTCGTAAACATACGGGTGTTCATGACCAATTACGTAAATTCTTTGAAGGTTTCCGCCGTGACGCGCATCCAATGGCGATTATGGTTGGTGTCGTTGGTGCCTTATCAGCGTTTTATCATGACAACTTAGACGTCAGCAACGAAGCACACCGTGAAATCACCGCTATTCGTCTAATCGCTAAAATGCCAACGCTTGCAGCGATGAGTTATAAATACTCGCAAGGCGAACCGTTCATGTATCCACGTAATGATTTTAATTACGCAGAAAATTTCTTATACATGATGTTCGCAACCCCTGCTGATGTTGACTACGAAACCAATGACGTGATTACTCGCGCGATGGACAAAATCTTTACTTTGCATGCTGACCATGAGCAAAACGCTTCAACGTCTACGGTACGTCTAGCAGGTTCTACTGGTGCCAATCCTTATGCGTGTATCGCTGCCGGTATCGCCGCCCTTTGGGGTCCATCACATGGCGGCGCTAACGAAGCTGTCCTTGAGATGCTAGATGAAATTGGTTCGGTAGAAAACGTTCCTGAATTTATGGAAAAAGTGAAAAGCCGTGAAGTAAAACTGATGGGCTTTGGTCACCGTGTTTACAAAAACTTTGACCCACGCGCACAAGTCATGAAAGAAACTTGTGACGAAGTATTGGGTGCATTGGGTATCAATGATCCTAAGCTTGAGCTTGCTATGGCACTTGAGAAAATCGCTTTAGAAGACCCGTACTTCGTTGAGCGTAACCTGTATCCAAACGTTGATTTCTACTCGGGCATTATACTTAAAGCCATCGGTATCCCAACGTCAATGTTTACCGTCATCTTCTCACTGGCGCGTACTTCTGGTTGGATCAGCCATTGGTTAGAGATGCATAGCGCTCCGTTCAAAATCGGTCGCCCACGTCAATTATATACTGGTGAGACGCATCGCGACTTCATTAAAGTTGAAGACCGCAAATAGTAAGCTGTTATTGGCAGCATAAAAAATCCCGCGACTGAGCGGGATTTTTTTATGGTCTAAATTCAATAAAATGATGACTACTTATTCTTTATTGAAATTCTTTTAAGGTCTGCTCATATTTTGCAATTTGCTCATCATAACCTTGGATGGTTTCATTAAATTTTGCCATCAGTCTCTCAAACTCTTGCTGTTGGTCAATTTTCATTTGCTGCATATCCATGACCTGTTGGGCTTCTATTTGCTCCCAAACCTGATGCTGGATAATCAAACGCGCCAGCGCCGGACTTTTTGCACTTAGTCGACCAGCGATTTCTGCATGTTCAAATAACTGCGGCGTCAAGGTGGCAATGTTAATCAAGGTATCAACCTCTTCTGCACTAAGCGCCGTAGTCACAGGTTGATAAAGCGCCTCTATCGCTTGCTGATAGCTTTCTATAATCTGCTCATCTGTCAACATCACAGGTTTGCGCGGCTCAAGACTGATACGTTTTAGCACCGTTAAATCGCGCTCGCCAACCTCGGTACTGGTATTAATATTCGCGTCCGTAGTAGCATTAGCGTCAACTTCAGAGTCATTGCTAACGTCTGACTCACTATTGCTATTGTCCGTATCAGCGGCTGAATTCGTAGCAGTTGATTTTGCTATTTGCTCAGAATCGTTAGTATTTGCAGCTGGATTAGGGGTATTAGACGGCTTAGCATTGTCTACTGACGCAGCAGAGGTATTATCTGGCAACAAATCATTGCCACTGTCTGAGGCATCTGCCGCTTGTAGCGATTCATATTCAGCTTGTAGACGCTGCTGTAAACTTTTCGCTTGCGCGAGATACAAGGGTTGAAATTGCTCTATGCGCGCAGCAGCGGAGTCACTTTTACGCATCGGCTGACTGTCCTCTACGCTGGTTTTTTCTTTGGGTTGACTATTATCAGCTACTGGTGCTTCTGCTTGCTGCTGACAGCCGCTTAGCAATAAAATTCCAGTCATGGCGGCCGCTAGCAAGGAGCGCGTACGCGGCAGCATAATTGCTTCATTTAGCAACCTTGTATTTATATAGGTATGATGAGTCTCACCATCAGGCTTTACGAGCAAATTTTTAAACATCCGAGTTCTCATCCTTATTAAAAGCAGTGCGCTTATATGCTGGGGCTACTAGCTACTTTATTTTGTCTGTATGTTTAGCAGCTTGTTATTATAAAAAGGTTCAGTCATCATATAAATATCATAGGATAAAAGAAAGACTAAACTTTAAATGTCTCATGAGTTTTATGTTCGTCGCGGGTTCTATTATGGTCATGGCTTTTATCGATTTTTTGTGTCGCTAAAAATGGAATACAACTTTCAAAACCCTGACAATCGCGACCTTGCTGCCGACTGATAAAATAATCTTGTACCATGCGTGCTTGCTGCTCAATACCATAGTTGAAAAAAGGTTTGCCAGCGGCAAGTACATAATCATAGCGGCGATCAATCATAGCACCGCGCACGACTTTAAGACCTTGCTGCAATTGCCACACATGGGTCAATTCATGAATAAGCCAGCTTTGCTTACCCAATGATGATTGGCTAAAATCTGTGACCCAGTCGTCCGGGTGGAAATAAATATTACCATTAGGACTGACAGCGTAGTTTTTTAGTACCCAGCATGCGGTTTTTAGCTGAACTTGCTCAAGCCGGATACTATCACCAAACACCGAACGAGCCAGTGCTATCTCTCCAGCCGCCAGCTGACGCGAACGCTGCTTGGTAGCATTAAGAGGCCTAGCACGAAGAGACTCAGCGCGTTTAAATAAACGCTTGAAAGCAGATAGCGACAGCATAAATGTCTTACCTCGTATTGGTTGCTCGTTTTATATTTGATAATTTGTCATAACATGATTGGTCATCACTGATAAACCATTAATAAGGTCGAAATTGCTTAAAACAAAGCCTTTAAGACATAAGCTGTACACTTAGCTGACTTTTATTAACGTAAATCTGCGTTAGCCTAGCTATAGTCACAACAATACAAAAAAAACAGTCGTTTAATTGATAATAGAGATTTTTATGCCACCCAGTTTTCATGCCGATACGCCCCTTGCTCAGCGTATGCGCCCAAAAACGCTCGACGCTATTATTGGACAAGAGCACCTGTTAGCAGCAGGCGCACCGTTACGGCGCTTGGTTGAGCAAGGGCACCTGCCGTCGATTATTTTGCATGGCGAAGCAGGCATTGGGAAGACCACCATCGCGATGCTATTGGCTGATGCGGTTGGCCGACCTTTTCATGCGTTATCGGCATTAAATACGGGCGTGAAGCAATTACGTGAAGTGCTAGAAACAAAAGACTCGTTAAGTTTTGAATCGCCGGTGGTATTTATCGATGAGATTCACCGCTTTAACAAAGCGCAGCAAGATGCGTTACTTGGGGCGGTAGAGTCAGGTGATATTACGTTAATTGGGGCGACGACTGAAAACCCGTCGTTTAGTGTGAATAACGCCCTGCTATCGCGTTGCCAAGTGTATCGTTTAGAGCCGCTGACGCCTGAGCAAATCAGCGCCGTATTGCAGCGCGCGCTAGCAGAAGATAATATTCTTAAAAACCTAAAAGTTGATTTGCAGGCACAAGAGACAATTAGCCAATTGGCACACGGTGATGCCAGAAAAGCGCTCAATCTATTAGAGCTTGCCATTCAAACGGCAGATAGCAAACAATCGCCATTAATTATCAATGATGAATTGGTCGCTCGGGTCGCTCAGACGGCGCTGGTGCGCTACGATAAAGATGGCGAGCAGCATTACGATATCATCTCGGCCATGATAAAATCTGTACGCGGCTCCGACCCTGATGCGGCGCTATATTGGATGGCGCGGATGCTAGTTGGCGGTGAGCCTGCTGATTTTATCGCACGGCGCTTGGTGATTTTAGCCAGCGAAGATATTGGTAATGCCAATCCTAATGCCCTACTCCTTGCCGATGCTGCACTGCGTAGCGTACAGTCTATCGGCATGCCAGAAGCGCGCATTATCTTGGGGCAAGTGGTGGTTTATCTGGCGACCAGCGCCAAGAGTAACAGCACTTATAAAGCCATCAATGCGGCAATGGCCTTGGCAGAAAAAGACGCCTCGCCTGTACCGCTGCATTTGCGTAATGGCGTGACCAAATTGATGCGCAATCAAGGTTATGGTGAAGGCTACACTTATCCCCATGACTACCCCAATCATTATTATCCGCAAAGCTATCTACCGAACAATTTAATCGGCACAAGTTTTTATGAATTTGCGGACAATCAGCGCGAGCAGCACAGCAAGCAGTTTATGGACTGGCTAAAGGGTCAAGCGGCTAGTAATGAATAACAGCATATTTGCATGCATCATTGATAATACTTATCGCTATTTTTAAGCGATTAATGGACATACTGGCAAGATGACGCAGCACAGTAGGATGAAAAGCGTTAAAATAGCCTCATAATGATATATACAAGTCAATTGAGCGCAGCAATTTTTTTGCTTATTGCTGTTATTTATATGGCTGTTATTAAGCCACGCCATGCTTTACAACAGCGCTTGACGCCCTCTGCTGCTACAATAGACAAATAATAATTTAACCTTATCATCAAACCCATCTATACATAATAAAATATTGAGACTTCCTATGAGTTTAAATACGATTCCTGAGATTATCGAAGACATTCGTGCTGGTAAAATGGTCATCTTGATGGATGACGAAGATCGCGAAAACGAAGGCGATATCATCATGGCCGCGACCCACGTGCGCCCTGATGATATCAACTTTATGATTACCCACGCGCGTGGTTTGGTTTGCTTAACCTTGTCAGAAGCGCGCTGCCAACAGCTGGCATTGCCGCTAATGTCTGACCGCAACGAGGCAAAATTTAGCACCAACTTCACCGTTTCTATTGAAGCGGCTGAAGGCGTGACCACAGGTATTTCTGCCGCTGACCGCGCACGTACCATTCAAGCAGCAGTGTCTTCTTCAGCAAAACCAGAAGATATCGTCCAGCCTGGGCATATTTTCCCAATCATGGCACAAAATGGCGGCGTCCTGCACCGTGCTGGTCATACCGAAGCAGGTTGTGATTTGGCGCGTTTAGCTGGGTTGGAGCCAGCAGCCGTTATCGTTGAGATCATCAAAGACGATGGCACAATGGCGCGCCGTGATGACCTTGAGATATTTGCCAAAGAGCATGGTCTTAAAATCGGGACGATTGCCGATTTGATTAACTACCGCATTGCCAATGAGCAAACGGTCGAAGAAGTCGAATCCCATCCGTTTGAGACCGAATACGGTACGTTTACCTTGCATCGCTTCCGCGAGTTTGGCGCAGACGAAACTCATTTGGCTTTGGTAAAAGGTGATGTCAGCGAAGGTATCAGTACCGTTCGTGTACATGGCTTCCATCCTTTACGTGACTTGTTTGCGGCGAAGAATGACACCACTGGTCGTAGCGGCTGGAGCGTACGCTCAGCCCTAGAAGAAATAAACAATTCAGAGCGCGGCGTGTTGGTTTGGATCGGCAATCATCAGCCGATTGACTTGGGAGAGGCGCTGGATAAAGCGGCTGAAAATCAGTCCATGTCTACCATCGCTCAGCAGCCTTATCGCAGCATCGGGGTTGGCGCACAGATTTTACGTCATTTGGGCGTGCGTGATATGCGCTTACTGTCGTCACCGATGAAGTTTTATGCGCTGTCAGGTTTTGATTTAAATGTAGTAGACTTTATTCATGCGCCTAAGCAAGAATAAAGCCTAGAAATTAAAAAGTACAGCAACATAACAAAGGCACGCTAATATTATTTAGCGTGCCTTTTTATTTATAACGGTATCGTTTTAATGATATTGATACTTAATAATTTGGCCGACTTTTCAAAGTTTTTAAATCTTTTAAAGTTCGGGCGTATGATTAAATTTTGCCTCTAGTTTCAATAACCGCTCACGCTCCTCATTGCTCCACGGCAATTTATCCTTACCCTCACTGTCTAAACGGACGATAACGGCATCAGCGATCGCGACAATCGCCTCTTGAGCACAGCTATAATAGCTATATTCCATCACGATACTGGTATTGCCCAAGCGCTGGCAACGCACGCCTAATAATAACGTATCGGGATAGGTCACCGGGCGTAAATACTGACAGCTTGATTGCGCTAATACTGTCACCATACTGCCATCAAACATACCTAGCGCTTGCAGATAGCCAATCCGTGCTGACTCCGCATAACGATAATAGACCACGTTATTTAGATGATTAAAGGCATCCATTTCGCCCCAATGGATCGGCTGCTGATGAATGATTGGATAATGCGCTAGCTCGCTAGGACGGCTATCATCTACGCCATTATTATTTGCGTTTGTGTGTTGTTCAAAAGCACTCATCACTGCATTTCTCTTATTTTTTTATAGAATTTCAAAAACGACAATTAACGCTTAGGCTTATCTAAAATTTGCGTGGTCAATAATGGCGTTGGCTGTGGCGCCGTGGCAATCAGTCGATCTAACCAGTCAACAACTTCTGCGATATTATGAGGGGCAGATTTGGTTTGATCTTTATCTTTAGAAGTTGCGTTGCTCGTTGTTTGAGCGTTTTTATTATCGGTAGCGGATTTTGACGCAGACGTATCTACTAGAGTTTGTAGCTGTTTACGCGCTTGACGCAGATAGCCAATCAGCTGATCTTTTTCACGCATATTGCTTGCTTGACTGGCAAGGTTTAAAGTCATAATCACTTCATGAATGATAAGCTCTTTGCGGGTGACGCCGACATCGTTAGCGCTAGCATTAGACGCGTTAGTTGCACGAGCAGGACGCTCATAACTATGCAAAAACGCTTGGATATTTTGAATGGCTAAGTTTTGTAGCTGCCAAGGACTCGGCTGCGAGCTTCTTGCTTGCAAGCGTTCTATGTCTTTCATCAAACTTTGCTTGATTACCACGGTAAGCGCAGGGGCAACCTCATTACTGCTTTGAGACAGTTGCCAATGCAGACCGCGCAACAACTCAATCGCCGCACTCTCATTATTATCCGCCAATAATCTATCGGCCGCCTGTATCTGAATGCGCAACAAATCAAGCTGGTTTTGCGCTTGGCTATTAGCAGCGACGCGCGGCTCTGGCAGCGTCTGCTGACTCATCACAAAGATGCGATCGTCCATCTCATTTAGGCGGCTGACGACTTGCTCATTACTTTGCAAGCGCTCATTTATACTGCGCTCAAAGCGCTGTTGACTAATAAACAACCACAGCAGAGCAGCAATAAGCAATAATATGACCAGCCATTGCAAACGTACCAAAAACATATTTGCTTGCCGGCGCTGCTGAATAGCAGAAGGCTCCTTAGCTAACGAGTCAGAATTCATGGACATAAGGCAGCACCGTTGGTGAATAATTTTTTAAGCAAATATAAAATAAATGGCTTGAGAAAAGGAAGTGTTTTTTAACTGCAACCAACTAGCGGTGTACGGATTGCCGCAACAATGGTTTCGGGCGCCAAATCTTCCACGCGCCAATAACTTAAATCCTGACCAGCAACCATATTGGCTAAGCGCTCGCCTAGTACGACATAAGCAAAATCGTTGAGTTGCAGCGGCGCATGGTTTGGCTTTTCTGGATTTGCTTTTTGCCCTAAATCCTGTGCTGCCACCTCTGTAACAATCGCTTGCCAATGCTCAAACGCCGTGCCACTACTGACAATCACGATAGGTTTTGGCTGCTCAGACTTTTGGCTAAGATACTGGGCGTACCATTCTTTATACTGCGCCATAGCATCATTAGGCATTTTGCGCTCATACCAAGCGATGCTATCGATATGGACACCGCGCGCCTGTAAGGTATTGACCAATAAACGCCGTCCGCCAAGCCCGCGCCATACCAACAGCTTATCACCAGCCTGCAGGCTGTCAATTTCTGGCATCGCTAACATCCCTTCATTATTAGCAATCAGAGGCTGCAATACTTGATAATTCGCCGCATCGAGTTTTGTGTCATTTAATACCGCTGCTGTGGCTTCTCCTACTGCTATCAGATGGCTTGGTGCTTTTAAACCTTTAAGGCTAGCGTCCTGTTGCGCGCTATTAGCTCCCTCAACCAGCTGAGCTTGGCGCTCATGTTCAAGCGCCTGCCAAACGGCTAAGCCAGAAGCTGCCGCTGTCGGACTCACAATAACGAGCGCTTGATAATCACCGGCAAACCATTGGCGCATCAATACCATGTCTTGCTTGGTCGTTGGCCGCGCCTCTAAGGTCAACATCGGTATATCAACTACTGAAAATCCTGCCGCCTGCAAATGATTGGTCAGCGGCGCCGCACGTTCAACTGGACGCGTATTGATGACCACTGGCGGCAGCGATGCTGGCTTATTAATGGTTTGGTTTGAAGCAGTAGACTCAGAGGATGACCAAGACATAAACATACCGTGACAGAAGTTAAAAAGTGAGCTTACGCATACAGTCATTGCAGCGACTTTATGCGTAAATGGCTAGCGACATTTTATTGTTATGCCACTTAAAGGTAATTTATTTTACGCTTTATTTAGACTGATAAATCGCTGATAAAATATCACCCGCACCAATCTCTAGTAGCATCTCAGCGACTTCAATACCTAATTGATTGGCTTGCGCTTCTTGTTCGACTTGACTGCCAGTTAAGGTTAAGCGTTTCTCAGCTTTGAGTAGCTCGCTACCGTCTTCTTGACCGACGCGGCCGCGTAGCCATAATACATTACCATTGTCGTTATTACCGTTTTGGCCATTGTTTTTGCTACTGCTATCGTCGTCTGCATCAGCCATTTGTAATACCGCATAAGCGGCAATCGGTACTTGGCAACCGCCTTGTAAATGACGGTTTAATGCACGCTCAGCGATAAGACGGATACGAGCTTTGTCATCGTTTAACGGTGCTAATAATTTTAAAACCTCGTCGTCACCTTCGCGGCATTCAATCGCAAGTGCTCCTTGTCCAACGGCTGGCAAGCAAACATCAATATCCAGCTCACTACGAATGCGCTCGTCATGCTCGATACGCTGTAAACCACTGGTTGCTAAGATAATAGCATCATACTCGCCGGCATCAAGCTTACCTAAACGCGTACCAACGTTGCCGCGCAGGGTCTTGATTTGCAAATCGGGGCGATAGGCTTTGATTTGACATTGACGACGCAAGCTTGCGGTACCAACCACTGCGCCCTGTGGCAATTCATCGATATTATGATAAGTGTTCGATACAAAGGCATCGGTTGGCGAAGCGCGTTTACAATAAACACCAAGCGTCAAGCCTTCTGGTAATTCCATCGGCACGTCCTTTAAAGAATGTACCGCGATATCTGCCTGTTTATCATATAACGCCTGCTCGAGCTCTTTAACAAACAAACCCTTACCACCAATTTTAGCCAGCGGCGTATCCAAAATCTTATCGCCTTTGGTGACAATTTTTAGCAGGTTAATGGTTAGCTCAGGATACAGCGCCAGTAAGCGGTCACGAATATGCTCCGCTTGCCATAATGCCAATGGACTTTGGCGGGTAGCAATATTTAAGGTAGTCAAAGCAGGTTGCTGCATGGTGCTCATAAAAGGCCTCAATAGATTCGATATAAAATCGCGTTGGTGAATAACAGTTACTTAACGACAATTGCTCAACAACGGTCGCTCAACAACGAAGGATTCAGTATCTTTACAATAATGCGAATGTATAGTCAAAATACCCTAAAAACGCTACGGTATTGCTGATATCAATTTTTTGTAGCCTCTGTCTGCGCAGGCACAGCAAGCAAGAAAAATTGATATCAGCAGTGCGTGATGCATTGATATTACTTTTCTCTCACTATAGTATTCAATATAAACGTTAAATGTCTTTAAACTGAGTGCTACAAAAAAATACCCCTATTTAAGCATAAATAAGGGTTTGATGATATGGCAGGATTATTTCAACAGATTACTGCGTTTGCTGCTTAGTGTATTCTAGGATGGTTTAACTGTAGACAGTTTGTCGCTACATATTTTGAATTTTTTCACGTAAAGCCGGTAGATGGCGGCGACTGACCGCTAATGTCTCATCAATACCTTTAAAGTGCAGCTGAAACTGTCCGGCATCGAGTGTTTCTAAAAAATCTAGATATTTAATATTGATAATGGCGTTGCGATGGACGCGAAACAATTTGCCTTCAAATTCTTGCTCAAGCTCTTTTAACGTATCATCAATGAGTACAATGCCGTCTTTGTGGCGTACTTTGACATACTTTTGATCGGCGGTAAAATAGTAGATGTCTTTGAGCTCAATCAGCTCCACACCGCGATGGGTACGCGCGACGATATGTTCGCGCACTGGGCGCGCAGTTGGATTCTCAAGTTTGCGAATCTCGTTTAATTGCGCCGCATTGAGATTGGTGGCTTTTTTTAACGCCTCTAGTAATTCATCTTTATTGGCAGGTTTTAACAAATAACCGATGGCGTTGGCTTTGAGCGCCGCGATGGCATAATGGTCATACGCCGTGACAAAGATAATGGCGGGTGGATGGTTTAACGTTGCAAGCTCTTGCGCGCACTCCACGCCATCCATCTCTGGCATGCGAATGTCGAGCAATATAATGTCTGGTTGCTCAGATTTTACGGCGATAATGGCCTCTATACCCGTTTTTGCTTGGGCAACCACTTCATGACCTGACTCTTTGACTATTCTAACCAAACGCTCGCGAGCTAAGGGCTCATCATCACAAACAACAATCCGCATTCAAACTCCTTTATAAGTGCCTACTTATAAATCTTTTAAAGTATTAATAACCTATCAATCTTTAACACTCATCCCTTAGTAAGAATGCAACTCCCTACTTAAGTTATAAACCAACTGCCATACTTGTGCAAGCCACGAATCTAACTTTGCCGTTTAAATGCTTTAGCCCTGCATAACAGCTTAGACGGTGCAATAAATATGCCACGATAAATGCTTTGTAATAAATGACTGACGCTTACAATTTAGAGAAAAAATTTTTAGGGAAAACGTTTTAAAAAGGAAGAAAGAAAGGATTATAAACTGACATCTTGCAGCGGATAGCTAATATTAGTAAGAATTTGTTTATTCGTTATACTGCTTTGAATGTCGGCACTTTGACCAAAATAGGCGCGCAGACGTTGCGCCTGAATCATAAAATCCATATGTTGGCGTAAGTCATGGTTAATCAACAAGGTTTTTTTCGGCAGCTGCACGCTAATGGTAATGTCGACCCGATGCTGCAACCAAGTGACTTTTATATCAATATAAATGGTTTCGGTGGTCATCCTAATGACGTTCACCAACATTTTTTCAATCACGCTTTGTAAGGTTAACGCCGTAATCACCATGTCATACATGACGTCTTCTTTTGGCAATTGCCAGTTTACTACCAATTTATCTGCTAAGCGGATGGATTCAATAGCCAAGTAATGCTCACACAGGGCAATCTCTTCTTCAAAGCTGATCTCACGCGCGCCATTAAAACTGGCACGAAATAGCGCTGAGACGTGCTGCAATAAAATAGCGGCGCGCTGCGGCTCAGACTCAATCAGCGACATCAAAGTATTGATGGTATTAAAAAAGAAATGCGGCGCTAGGCGAGCTTTTAACACATCATTTTGGGCGCTCAATTTTTGCTCAAATGAGTGCTTTAGCGCATTTAGCTCACGATAACGCCTTAAAAAAAACAACAAGGCGGCAACGGTAAATCCGGCGGCTATCACCGTATTAAACACAATGATTGAGATAAAATCCGCCAAGTTATAGTTAAACCAGCCAGCGTTTATCATAATGAGCAAGGCCAACGCGACGGTCACCGCCGTGGCAGTGGTCAAAATGAGTAAAACATACATACTGACGGTCGTTACGCGTAAGCCTTTAAAAACTGGACGTAGATAATCGATGAGATAAAAAGAAGGAATCAAGGCCAAGCTGGTTTGAATGAATCTTGCCATAAACTTGATAATAAACTGCATCTCATTAACCACGCTATGACGATCGACAATCGCCACAAACAGCGACCAAAAAAAGATTGCCAGCAGCCATTGCCAAGGCTTCATCATCTCCATGAGCTTGGGCATAAAAAACTCTAAGCGCTCCGCTAGCAAGGCAACCTCATCATTTGCTATACTTGAGTTCTTATTCTCTTGACTTGTCTTGTACCGATATGAACGCCAACTCTTCAAATAGTATTAATCCTAATTCAAATAAAAATTCATCTACTCCTGATTCTAGCATAGATGCTTCTATAACCAACACTCCTGCGCCGCAAAGCGCTACAGGTGGTCAAGGTCAGCAGATGTGGGGCGGGCGCTTTAGTGAAGCGACTGATAGCTTCGTTGCCGCCTTTACCGCTTCTGTCGGCTTTGACCAACGCTTTGCTCGTCATGACATTCAAGGCTCAATCGCCCATGCAACCATGCTGAAAGAATGCGGCATTTTAAGTGCTGATGAGGTTGCAACCATTATCGATGGTTTACAGCAAGTGCTGCGCGAGATTGAAGCTGGGGACTTTAACTGGTCGATTGCGCTTGAAGACGTGCACATGAATGTCGAATCGCGCTTGACGGATATCGTCGGTGCGGTTGGTAAGAAACTACATACTGGCCGTAGCCGTAACGATCAGGTTGCGACCGATATTCGTCTATGGTTGCGTGAAGAAACCGACAATATCATCGCGCTACTGGTACGTTTGCAAAGCGGTTTACTAGATTTAGCTGAGCAGCATACCGATACCATCATGCCGGGTTTTACCCATTTGCAAACTGCACAACCTGTGAGCTTTGGTCATCACGTGATGGCGTGGTTTGAGATGCTCTACCGCGATACCGAGCGTCTGGTCGATGCCCGTCGCCGTATCAATCAGATGCCGCTTGGTAGTGCTGCCCTTGCTGGTACAACCTTTCCGATTGATCGTACCATCACGGCCAAATTGCTAGGTTTTGACGGTATTTGCCAAAACTCTTTAGACGCTGTCTCAGACCGTGACTTTGCCATTGAGTTTACCTCGGCGGCTTCTATCTTAATGATGCATATGTCGCGTATGAGCGAAGAGATTATCCTATGGATGTCAGCGCAATTTAACTTTGTGCAGATACCAGATCGCTTTTGTACTGGCTCATCTATCATGCCACAAAAGAAAAACCCTGACGTGCCAGAGTTAGTACGCGGTAAAGCGGCGCGTGTGTTTGGCCAACTAATGACGCTGCTTAGCCTGATGAAAAGTCAGCCGCTTGCCTATAATAAAGACAACCAAGAAGATAAAGAGCCGCTATTTGATTGCGTCGATACTTTGACGGGTTCGCTACTCGCCTTTGCCGATATGCTACCGAATATTACTCCGAATAAGGAAAACATGCGCGCTGCCACCCTGAAAGGCTATGCAACTGCGACCGATTTGGCTGATTATTTGGTTCGCCGCGGTGTTGCTTTCCGTGATGCCCATGAAGTGGTCGGCAATGCCGTTGCTTTGGGTATTCGCGAGGGTGTTGATTTGAGCGATTTGTCATTGGCGCAGTTGCAGCAGTTTAGCGCTGCTATTGGCGATGATGTTTTTGACTATCTAACGCTAGAAGGCTCATTGGCCGCTCGTGACCATTTAGGCGGTACCGCGCCAAATCAAGTCAAACAGGCAGTGGTTAATGGACGCGCGCGCCTAAAAGTTTTTGCTTAAAAGCCTTTTTAAAGTTGAAGCTAGCAATAAAACTGTGCTTTAAAACCAGCGCTTTTCTCTAACACCCGCCATTGTGCGGGTGTTTTTTTGTCATGCCTGATTTTGCCAGCACTGGATATAGTCAAGGAATTTTAAAATCGCTACAAGGCGATCTACCGCAGATAGTACACTGAGTACATCTAGGGCGAGCAACACCGTAGCGGTTTAAAAGTACGCCGACTATAGATTTGATGTTACCTTCTCTACACCTGATACGCTTTGCTAAATCGTGCAAGCGCGTTATGATAGATGAATACCAATATTCGAGACAATAATTTAATACCCCTAATTAATAAGGATTGCCTGATGACTGAGACTTTTAATCCACAAGCCAATACCGTTTTTTGCCGCAAATATAAGCAAGAATTGCCAAAAATGCCGCATCCGCCATTTCCTAATAAAAAAGGTCAAGAGCTACAAGAAACCGTCTCTGACAAAGCTTGGAAAGAATGGCTTGAGCAGCAAACCATGCTGATTAACGAAAACCATCTCAGCATGATGGACCCTGAAGCCAAAAAGTTCTTAACCGAGCAACGCGAAAAGTTTCTGGACAACGAAGACTATGAGCGCGCTCAAGGTTGGACGCCAGAAAAATAATACGCATGATAATTTTTATTAATTAAAAAGAATGTCATTAATTGAAAAACTGTCATTGATTAAAAGACAGTGATTACATTAATAACAGCAAGATTGCCTCTCTACTAACAAACGGCAAATGACTAGGCATCATCCCTATAGTTTGTTAGTATAAGACTGATTTACAACACTGACAGACTCGGGGTGCGGTGTATGACAAGCTTAGTTTATAAGCTATTTCATACATTCGCTGAGAGATCACCCGCCGAACCTGATGCGGTTAGTACCGACGCAGGGAAGTCTTAAGACTATGTTTTATATACAAAGGGCGCGCAGAAATGCCTTTTTATTATTGCTCATACTTCATGTGCTAGCGTTTTTACGCGGCCATGAGGCAAGCAATAAAAAGCGGCGCCTACCAATCATTTAACAACCGCATTAGATTCATTTTCAATGAAAGTTGAATTTAAGAATAGTGCACGTGTTTGATGATTGAATTTGTCTATCTTGCATCGTCTTACCCCGCAGCTACTGGCGGTGTTGCTTTTATTCAAAAACCAACACGCTAGGACAGCATATGAACCTCACACAAAATACTTCAACTCCTATTGCCAAAACTTCTGACAAAAAAGCCGACGCCCTAAAAACGCCTGCCCATCGTACCGCCAATGATGCTCGCTTTGAAGAAGACGCCCGCGACTTACACCGTATCTTACCCGCTTCTAAAAAAGTCTATATCGGGGGCTCACGGCCCGATATCCAAGTACCGATGCGCGAGATTACCCTTGACCCTACCCCCATACAAGGGGTAAGCGAGTCCGAATGGGAACAAAACCCACCATTTTATGTTTATGACACTTCTGGTGTTTACACCGACCCCAATGCCGACATTGATTTGACCCGTGGTTTGCCCAAATTGCGTGAAGGCTGGATAGCTGAGCGCGGTGATACCGAGCAATTAAGTGGCTTATCTAGCTCATACGGACAAGCGCGCGCCCGTGATATCAGTACCGCTAATTTAAGATTTGCGCATATCGATAAACCACGTCGTGCCTTAGCAGGAAAGAACGTCACGCAAATGCATTACGCGCGTCGCGGTATTATTACCCCTGAAATGGAATATATCGCCATTCGTGAGACGCAAAAACAGCATGAACTGACCGATATGCGCCAGCATGACGGCGAGAGCTTCGGTGCCAATACGCCAAAAATCATCACCCCTGAGTTTGTCCGTGATGAAGTGGCCGCTGGTCGCGCCATTATCCCCAACAACATCAATCACCCTGAATCTGAGCCGATGATTATCGGGCGTAACTTCTTGGTGAAAATTAACGCCAATATCGGCAATTCAGCGCTCGGCTCATCTATCGATGAAGAAGTGTCAAAAATGACCTGGGCAACACGCTGGGGCGCCGATACCATTATGGATTTATCGACTGGTAATCATATCCATGAGACCCGTGAATGGTTGATTCGTAACTCGCCAGTGCCAATTGGTACGGTGCCGATTTATCAAGCCTTAGAGAAAGTCGATGGCGTTGCCGAAGACTTAACGTGGGAGATATTCCGCGATACCTTGATTGAGCAAGCCGAGCAAGGCGTTGATTACTTTACCATTCACGCTGGCGTACTGCTACGTTATGTACCGCTGACGGCAAATCGCTTGACGGGCATCGTCTCGCGTGGCGGCTCTATCATGGCACAGTGGTGTTTGGCCCATCATAAAGAGAGCTTTTTATACACGCATTTTGAAGATATCTGCGAGATTATGAAGCAGTATGATGTGGCATTTAGCTTAGGCGATGGCTTACGTCCGGGCTGTTTGCAAGATGCCAATGACGAAGCGCAATTTGGCGAGCTACGTACCCTTGGCGAGCTAACCAAAGTCGCTTGGAAGCACGATGTGCAGGTGATGATTGAAGGTCCTGGGCACGTAGCGATGAACCGTATTAAAGAAAATATGGACTTGCAGCTTGAGCTATGCGCCGATGCCCCTTTTTATACCTTAGGGCCTTTGACGACTGACATTGCTCCCGGTTATGACCATATCACCAGCGCCATTGGTGCGGCGATGATTGGTTGGTTCGGTACGGCAATGCTTTGCTATGTAACCCCAAAAGAGCATTTAGGTCTACCAAATAAAAAGGACGTCAAAGACGGTATCATCACTTATAAAATCGCCGCTCATGCTGCCGACCTTGCTAAAGGCCACCCGGGCGCACAAGCACGTGACAATGCTTTGTCCAAAGCGCGTTTTGAGTTCCGCTGGGATGATCAGTTTAATCTGGCGCTCGACCCTGATACGGCGCGTGAATATCATGACGAGACGTTACCAAAAGACGCCCATAAGTCGGCGCACTTTTGCTCGATGTGCGGACCGAAGTTTTGCTCGATCAAAATCACTCAAAACGTACGTGAGTATGCTAAAGGTTTAGATGCAAAAGAAAATCTAAGCGCAGGCGTCATGAGTGCAACTGAGATTGCTCAAGGTATGGCAAAGATGACCGAAAAATATCATGCCGAGGGTCGCCAGTTGTATAAAGAAGCTTAAGCGATTAACGTTAATGCTTAATTCACAAAAAAGCGCTACTCATAAGTAGCGCTTTTTATTTCAAACTGTTTTATCTTTATAGTAGATTAAATCTTTGATGCTTCGTAAATCTCTTTAATAGAAGTATTAATCGTATCAGCAAACTCTGCGTCGCTTTGTTGCTTACTTAAGCCTTCGGTAAAAGCACGCGAGAAGCTCGCAATCATACCGGGATTTTGCTTCAATTTTTCACAGGCGTCATGACGACTATAACCACCTGATAGCGCCACTACTTTTAGCACTTTTGGGTGATCAATCAGCTCTTGATAAAATCCGTCTTCTTCAGGTAAAGTCAGTTTTAGCATCACTTGATGATCATCGTCTAAACGCTCAAGATTGTGCAAAATACTGGTTTTAAGGATGATTTCGCAGTCATGCTTTTTGCTACTGTTGATATCCACTTCTGGCTCAACGATTGGCATAAAACCTTTAGAGAGAATTTGCTTTGCGACATCAAACTGCTGCTGAACGACAAGCTCGATACCATCGACACTTGGCTCATAAATGACTGAGCGCATCTTGGTACCAAATACCGGATAATTTTTTGCCTTATCCAACAACAAATCTAGATTGGGCATCGGACGCATGACCTGTACGCCGTTCATGTGTTCAGCCAAACCCTTATCTACCTTTAAAAACGGTACGATATTTTTATCTTCCCATAGGTAATTGGCGGTCGGTTTGCCATTAACCTCGCGCTCCATGGTATCTTCAAATAAAATCGCGCCGAGCACACGCTCATTATCAAAGGCATCACAAGTCATGATACGCGCGCGCATGTCATGCACCAAATCAAACATCGCCTCGTCATTGTCATAAGCATCGCCGCTGACGCCATAGTTCTCTAATGCTTTTGGCGTGCTGCCACCACTTTGGTCAAGCGCGGCGATAAATCCTGAGCCATTTTTTATATGCTGTAGTTGTTTTTCGTATTCCATTGAATGGGTATCCTATCCTAATTAATAAGGGTCAAACGTTATTATAATAAGTCAATCAGCCCTCAACCGTGTGAGCCTGACTGTCAGTTACCTTATCATAGGACATGCCACCTGCCTATTGTTGATAAGTTAAAATTTTGCCCATTTCACAGTAGCAAGATTAAAGCAAAAACAATACCGCTACACAACCAATCGCCAGTAATAAACCGACGATATTGATACGATTGAGGCGCTCTTTAAATACCCCAACCCCTATCAAGGTGGCCACCGCAATCACGCCGACGTTCATGCCTGTAAAGACGATACTTGGCGACTCAGACAATACTTGATGAGCACGCACATAAGCATAGATATTGCCCATATTGAGCGCGCCGAGTAATAATCCTGCGCTAAGAGCATTGCCCTGCCAGCGCACGCGCGTGCTAAGCAGGTAAACGAGTAGCAGCAAACCTGCCAGCCCAAAGGTCACAAATAAGGTTAAAGGAAACGCCGCGCCTTGTTTGGCAACTTGTTTGAACAAAATATCAATCACGCCGTAACCGAGCCAAACGCCAAATAACCAAAGCGGCGTCTGCTTTGCTTGGCTATTTATAAGCCCGTGCTGCGGACGATAAACCAAAGCAGCGAGTGCTAAAAATCCTAACAACAGACCAAATATGCGCGTACCCGTTAATACTTCGCCAAATAATAAAAAAGCAGCAACGATAGGAATGATAAGCGATAAACGCTGAGCAGCATCGGTTGCTACCATCCCGACCGATTCAATCGCCCGCCCAAGGATAACAAACACTGCTGGCAACAAGATACCAAGCGCAATAATGATGCCCCAGGCATTGCCAAGTGCGCCGATACTACTAACATCTGGTTTTAATAACAGCCAAGTTAATAGAAATGCCACGGGATATCCCGCCACGATGGTTTGGAGAATATCGATATTTTTTTGGCGTAATATTTTTAAAAGTACGGAAACAGCGACGCTACAGAGCACCGCTATTATGAGATACATCATCAACTTTATCCTTGTTAAGTCGCAACTTTGCGTGTTCATAAGCGTTTATTATTCGTATGAGTAAAAGAATGCTCATTCATTAGCCAATTTTTCGATTATTAAAACGTATAAATAAAGGAAAGCAATAAACTAAAAGAAATGATGGAATGTAACAAAATATTTCATCTGCAGCAATCTAATTATTGTGCGCTTGATTGTTCAGCTTACAATTAGCATGCAGGCATGAGGACGAATTTTGTTAAAATAACCAGCAATCCTAATAACAAAAGTAACGATTCACGATAGCGCTTGACGGCGTTTATCTTGGCGTACTGCTATGAATGCTCTTTGACTGCCTATGAACGCTCTATTTCGCTTTTTTGAAACTCGTCTGCCCGCCTTTCCTGAGACGCCTATGCCGCTGCCTTCACCGCGTGAAGGTATGCTCAAATTTATGTGGGCATGTACCAAAGGGTTACGCGGTTGGTTATTGCTATTTATGATTTTGTCCGCTGGCATCGGTATCTACGAGGCCATGCTATTTGCGTGGATTGGCAATATCGTCGATTGGCTTGGCGTTTATACGCCGCAAAATCTGTGGGCAGAAAAAGGCGATATGCTGCTTTTGATACTGACCGTGATGATTTTAAGTCCGCTTTGGATTGCCCTATCGTCATTTATTCATTTCCAAACCTTGCAAGGCGTCTTCCCGATGCAGATGCGCTGGCGTTTTCATCAGCGTATGCTTGGGCAATCGATGCAGTTTTATCAAGACGAATTCTCAGGTCGCGTCTCTGCTAAAGTGATGCAAACGGCGTTGGCGGTGCGCGATACCGTGATGACGGTCACCGACATGTTTATGTACGTCGCCGTTTACTTCATTACTTCTGGCATTATTTTATTTAATTTAGACAGCTTATTATTGATTCCATTTATTGTGTGGTTTGTCTTGGTATGGCTGGCGATGTGGTATTTTATTCCCAAACTTAAACAAACGGCGATTGTACAGGCCGATGCTCGCGCGTTAATGACGGGCCGCATCACTGATGCGTA
Organism: Psychrobacter sp. UBA6291; assembly: GCF_002439405.1. Taxonomy (NCBI): domain Bacteria; kingdom Pseudomonadati; phylum Pseudomonadota; class Gammaproteobacteria; order Moraxellales; family Moraxellaceae; genus Psychrobacter; species Psychrobacter sp. UBA6291. The sequence continues at coordinate 119,605 of NZ_DJUD01000022.1, forward strand.
TGCCAATATCATGACGGTCAAACTGTTTAGCCACTCGCGCCGCGAGCTCGATTATGCCAAAAATGCCATGGGACAGTTTTTAGGTACGGTCCATGCGCAAATGCGCTGGGTCAGCTACCTTGAGGTATCAACCCACCTAATCAGTGTGATTTTGGTCAGTAGTACGGCCGGTGTCGGAATTTATTTATGGCAACAAAGCGCTGTTGGTGTTGGGGCAATTGCCGCTGCCACGGCGATGGCGCTGCGATTAAATGGCCTGACGCGCTGGATTATGTGGCAAACTGCTAGCCTGTTTGAAAGTATCGGGACGGTACAAGACGGGATGCGCACCTTATCTGCCCCGCAAACCATCGTCGATAAGCCAAATGCTTCTATCCTTAAAGTCAGCGATGGTCATATCGTTTTCGACCACGTTGATTTTAGTTATGAAGGCGAAGACGATGCCACAGGTTTAAACAAGCATAAATCAGACAAGCCTTTAGATAACATGAATGAAGATGCTGCTATTCCTGCTGCGGATTCTGCAGCGGGAACTTCATACGCTAAGCTATTAGATAACTTTTACTTAGATATCAAATCGGGCGAGAAAATCGGTCTGGTTGGGCGTTCTGGCGCTGGTAAATCAACTTTGGTTAATCTACTCCTGCGCTTCTTTGATGTTGATAAAGGGAAAATCTATATCGACGGGCAAGCGATTGACGAAGTTACCCAAGAATCGCTGCGTCAGCAAATCGGTATGGTCACCCAAGATACCTCGTTATTGCACCGTACTGTGCGCGAAAATATCGCTTACGGTCGTCCTGACGCAACCGATGAGGAAATCATTACAGCTGCTAAGCAAGCGCAAGCGTGGGACTTTATCAAAGATTTATACGATGATAAAGGCAATACCGGTCTTGATACCCAAGTCGGCGAGCGCGGCGTTAAGCTCTCTGGCGGTCAACGTCAGCGCATCGCTATCTCACGCGTGATGCTAAAAAATGCGCCGATTTTGTTACTGGACGAGGCGACCAGTGCACTTGATTCTGAGATTGAATTTGCCATTACCGAAAGCCTAAACGATATCATGACCGGCAAAACTGTGATTGCGATTGCGCATCGATTATCGACCATTGCCGCGCTAGATAGATTGGTGGTCATGGATAAAGGCCGTATCATCGAGCAAGGCAGTCATGATGAACTACTGGCGTTAAATGGCGTTTATGCGCGTTTATGGCAGCGTCAAAGTGGCGGCTTCTTAGGTGAAGACAGTTAATTGAAAACTAACAATAAAATGTAAGATAACGGTTAAAAAACCGCCACAAGGAAGTGTGATTTTTATGGAAACTTTTACCAAACGTATTAATATCAGTGGCAAGCAAGCGCGCTATTATGATTTAGAGCAGTTGAACCAAGCTGCAAATCAAGCAGACAAACCGAACCACCATAAACGCCCGCCTGCTCATTTTTATGGTGGTAACAGCTTTACTGTTGGTACTTATGCGCCATTGTTAAATGAGCTCGCAACAGAGTTTGATTTATCGGCACTAGCGCTACGTGGTTATTGGTATGACAAACCGCAAGCGCCGCGTCTGACCCGCGAGCAAGATGCCGATTTACTGATTGAGTTTTTGGAAAAAACTCAAGACGCCCCTATCGTGGGGATCGGGCATTCGCAAGGCGCAACAGCGACCGCCATAGCAGCAGCGAAACGCCCCGATTTATTCTCGCAGTTATATCTTATCGAGCCTGTCACCTTTACTAAAAAACAAGCAACGCTTTATAGCTTACTACCGCGCAAGATATTGCTAAGCCGTGAACCTTTTAAAAGCACCCTAACCAAGCAGGTTACATGGGCAAGTATCGATGATTATTATGAGCATTTGCGCGCACAACGGGCTTATAAACGTATCAGTGATGAGCACTTAAAAGTATTTGCTGAGCAAAGTTTGACGGCCAATAATAATGGCAGCTATAGCTTGATGTTTGCCCCCGAGCAAGAGCTTGCCAATTATTTTGGTGCGCCTCATATCGATGCAGCATTAAAAAAACTGCGCTGCCCTTATACCTTAATCACCGGCAAACCAACTTTGTTTATCAATGATAAAGTACGCAAACAATGGCAAGGATTTGTTCCCGCAGATAGCATTATCTCTTTGCCAGATTACGGTCATCTTTTGCCAATGGAAGCACCTGAATTGTGCGCGCAAATTATTAATGAACATTATGAAAGCAATAAATAAGCCGAGCGATATGGAATGTAGGATATACGGAATATGAGCGATGAGCGACCTTTTTGCCCCTGCACCGACCGATAATTTATTGCCTTATGATGGCAAGGTAAATGATTTAGGAATCGTGATTGACTATCCAAGTGCCCTATATTATGCCTTGTTGACGACGCTGCCTTGGCAATCTGATATCGTCACTTTATTTGGTAAGACCCACGTCACCACTCGGCAAATAGTATGGATGGGCGACAGCGCTGCCAGTTATCAATATTCTGGGCACAGGCGGCAAGCCATTGCATGGACAGACTCGGTGTTTCATGTGAAACATCATATCGAGCGGCAACTATTAAAAATCGGAGTTAATGCCAACTTTAATTCTTGTTTGCTAAATTACTATCCGACTGGCGACGATGGTATGGGGTATCATGCCGATGATGAGAGGGAGCTTGGCGAGCAGCCGATTATCGCCTCTTTGTCACTCGGAGCGACGCGCAAGTTTGTCTTGAAGCATAAAAAAACTCAAGATAAAGTTGAGCTTTATCTTGAGTCCGGTCAGCTTATCGTCATGCATGGTGAGACGCAAAAATATTGGAAGCATACTGTCACTAAGACAAAAACAGTTTTAGAGGGACGTATTAGCTTAACCTTTAGGCAAATGATATTAGGTTAAGCAGGTTTGGCTTAATTTAAGCAACTCTGCCTTAGCTTGCTTTGAGCACAATCTTGCCAAAGGTATCGCCTTTTTCTAGCTCGCGATGGGCAGTAACTACTTCAGACAATGGATAGGTTTGCTGAATTTGTAAAATTAGCGTGCCATCAGCGACATCTTGTAAAACCTTTGCCATATCTTCGCCATTTGGCTTTACCGCGTAGCCGTCGACGCTCAAGTTTTTATTACTACCAGCATCTTTTAGTTTATCAACCCAAATGGTCGGTAACACTTTAACGCGACCACCAGATTTGAGTGTGCTCAAAGCGCGCACGCCGGCATCGTCACCGACCAAGTCCATCAGTACATCGGCTTGTAAGTCAGGAAAATCTTGGTCTTTGGTATAATCTATCCAACCTTCCAACTTGCTTTTATCTATCAATTTATCAAGTTTGGCGTATTTTTCTGGTGAGCAAATAAGCGTGACTTTGATAGTATCTGACGCTACCTTTTTCAGTAAAAACTGAATCGCTAAATGTCCAACGCCGCCCGCGGGCGCGTTTATTACCACGTGTTCACCGTCTTTAATGTCGGCAAACTCTACAAACTGTAACGCCGTTTGCCCGATACAAGGCAATGCTCCTGCTTGCTCTAATGTCACCGCCTGTGGTACTTTTGCCAGTAAATCAGCATCGACCGCCACGTATTCAGCGTAGCAGCTGCCATCAAAACTAAGGGCCGCGACGTCATCTCCAATGGTAAATTTATCGCTATTACTTTTGACCACCGTCCCTGCAACATCAAAGCCTAAAATAGCGGGCTCGCCTTTATCAAAGTTATTTTTTTGAATCGCATCGGCGCCCCAGCCTTTACCTTGACGGGTTTTATAATCGACGGGATTGATACCGGCATAAGCGACTTGTATTAATACTTGGTTATCCTTTAATGCAGGCATAGCCACGCCGTCTTGATATGTCATGACTTCAGGTTCGCCAAACTCGCGTATCTGTACGGCGTGCTGCGTCGTTGGTAGGTGTTTATCAGACATGATTTTTCATCCTTGTATTATTCTAATTTCTCTTTTTTGGTTAGTTTCTTACTTGTTATCCATTAACTGATAACAGCAATTCATAACAATGCTAATTCTGCACTTAGCGGCAAATGATCCGATAGTGTTGACCAAGGCTTACCGGTATGTACCCACGCGTCTTTTACCCTTAGATTGCGCACATAGATACGGTCTAGACTGAGCACAGGCAATTTTGCTGGAAAGGTTGGTAGCAATTTGCCATGACAGTGTTTAAAAGCTTCGGTCATCCCCAAGCTTGAAGCGAGCCTGTCACAAGACATTTTTTTCCAGTCGTTAAAATCGCCCGCCAAAATCAGCGGCTGATCGGCAGTAATCTCATTACGCACATAATTGGAGATGGCTTCGTACTGCTTGATGCGGTCGCGCTCAAAGAGATTTAAATGGGCGCATAACACCACCACTGGCATCTCCCACCCTAGCGGCTGCACTTCACAGTGCAAGACACCGCGCTGCTCAAGTTTATTCACCGTAATATTGACGTTATGTTTTGGGTCTAGCGGAAAGCGACTCAACACCGCATTGCCATGATGACCGTTTTCATACTCTGAGTTTTTGCCATAGCTGTTTTGCAGTTGCAGATATTCACCAAACCATTCGTGCTGTGATTGGTCGGGGTATTCGTTATATTGCATATTGCGCTTGAGGTTTTGCCCCTGCACTTCTTGCAGGCAAAGAATGTCTGAGCCGATGATATCAAGCGCTTGGGCGATACCCTGTATCTTCACTTGGCGATTCATCGGCGACATGCCTTTATGAATGTTGTAGCTGGTTAAAACAAAAGAGGTGGTATTAGTCATAAATTTATCAGTTATAAACTCAATATGGATAGCGTAAGGGTGAACAGCGTTTTATTAAAAACTTATCAAATGACACCGGTCATCAGATAAACATGAACCTAGGTTATTATAAAAAAGAGCATTGATTCATATCGAACCAATGCTCCCATATTATACCTAAGTCGTAACGATGGCTAACTCATTAACGAATAGCAGCTATCAATTAATAGCGCGTTACCAGAGCAATTGGCTGATCTTCACCCATCAGCTCCTGCGGCATGAATACGGCTTTGCCACCGTTATGAATGACGTGTTCGATGATTTCACCAACCGCATCATCAGTCACGCCTTGGGCAGTCGCATCATCAGCCATGCTTAAAGTCTGCGCCGCTTCATCGATCATAGCCGGTTGCATGTAACCGCGACGAACATATAAAGTCTCGCCAACCCCTTGGAAGGCGCTGCGGTACACTTCTTGTAAATCCGTTTGCAGCATATTGGCACCGCGCGCTTTGTCAATTTCACCCATAGCGGCTTGATGTAATGACGAGCGATAATTTTCAACCGCTTCTTGTACGCTATCAACGATATGCTGCGCGCTGCCTTCTTCCAAATTGGTGGCATTTGAAACGGTAGCAATAATATTATCTGGACGATCACAAACATCTTTATAATAACCGATATTTTTGGTATCCCCAACGATGACTAAAGGCATTTTATGCTCGCCCCATAGCTCTTGTACGCTCTTATCTACTTGGTTAAAGAACTCTTTTAGATAGCTACTCTCGTTATTTGCTGAGCGATCAGAGCCTGCATCACCCGTTGTATATAAACCATTATTTTCTACAGGAAACGGAATATTTTCCATATTGTTTTGTGCATCAGTATCTTGATCAAACTCCTTGACCACACGGTCGTTAGACGCTTCAATCAAGCGCGCCTTATCACGGGTTAATACTACCGTATAATAATGCACGGCGCTGGCCATATCACGCACCAAATCACGCGTTGCAAATCTATCAGAGATGATCACGCGCTCTTTGGTATCAATAGGCATACGGACGATTTGAGCATCGTCAGTGCTAGCAAATATGGCTAAGGTATCTAAGTTATAGTTGTGATTTAGGTCACTGGTTTTATTTTTGATATTTTCTAAAATAGAGGTGGCGGTACTTTTGTCGTACTCGTTATTTAGGCGCTCTTCGACGACTTTTAATTGGTTTTTTAGGGCGATAGGATCCTTTTGATTGTCAGGATGCTCACGGTGGGTTTTGACAAAAATACTGACCGCTGGATTGGCTTTGGTCTCACGTAGACTTTTAAGAGTTGCTTTCATAAATACTGCTCCTTATCTTATTATGATTGGTTGGTATTGCAAAATTGTCTTAGAATTTGAAAATTATTTTTAATAACTGCCTTGTATTTAATTTATTATATTAAGTCCTTGTATTACTAAGATGCTAACAACTTGTCCTCACTCCCTGTAGGGTTAATTTGCAAGTAAATGATGACGCTTTGTAAGTGAAACTTAGCTAACTATCGGTCATATCGATAATTAGCGCTAGGTTATTATCCAATTGGACATTTCTAAAAATCCCATTTGTAAAATGAACACTCTAAAACCAATTATAACGCTGGCTTGTATTTCAACCGCGTCATACCCATCTTTTAGATAACCTTTACTTTAAATTACGTCTTAAACTACGTTTTAAATAACGTTCATAGCACTTTATCTAAATCATAATAATTTATTCATTACTAACAGACCTTGACTAACAGACATTGGATACCTTTCTTTATGAACTCTATTGCTCCAGATTTACACCTTGTTGATTTTTCCAGTACCACACCTGATGCCTTACAAAGCCAGGTCATCAGTGCTATCGATGCTGCCAACCGTTTTTTAGATGAGATGTCGGCAGATAGCAATCTTAGCACTGAGCAGGCATTGGCAGAGGTGATGAGCTTTGACCATATAAACCTGGCGTTAGATCGTAGTTGGGGGATTTTGTCGCATCTTAATAGCGTTATGAGTAGCGATGAGATTCGTCATGTCCATCATGAATTGTTGCCCAAGCTGTCTGCTTATGGCACGCGTGTTGGTCAGCATCAGCCGCTATTTAGTCGCTATCAAACGATCGTCAATGATCAGGCTTTCTTTGCTGCTCTAGAACCTGCGCGGGCGCGAGCGATTGAGCTTGCGCTGCGTAGCTTTGAGCTATCAGGCGTTGCGCTACCCAAAGCTGAACAAGAAACCTTTGCTGCTATTCAAAGTGAATTGTCGACTTTATCAGCGACGTTCTCAGACCATATCTTGGATGCTACTCAGGCGTATGCCTTACCGCTTGAACAAGGCCAATTAGCAGGGTTAACTGAGAGTGGTTTGGCGCTATTAGCGGACGCAGGTGAACAGTATAAAGCGCGTGAGCTTGCCAGCGGTACGCTCACTCAAGCACAAATTGATGCGTTGCCGACGCCTTATTATGTGGCAAGCTTAAATATTCCTGTTTATCTTGCCGTCATGACCCATGCCGATGATCGCAATCTACGCGAGACGCTGTACCATGCTTATGTGACCCGCGCCTCTGAGTTTGATGCGCATACCAATGCCAAAGGTGAAGCGCTCAATAATGCCGATATCATGGGCCAAATTCTGCAATTACGCGCGCAAAAGGCCAAGTTATTAGGCTTTGATAACTATGCAGAAGTGTCACTGTCGACCAAAATGGCAGATAGCGTTGTAGAGGTTGAAACCTTTTTACGCGATTTAGCCGCGCAAGCAACCCCAGCCGCTAAGCAAGACTTAGCGCAGTTGCAAAAGTATGCGCAGGCTTATGGTATTAATGACTTGCAGCCATGGGACAGCGCTTATATTGCCGAAAAAGTAAAACAGAGCGAGTTTAGTTTATCGCAAGAGGAGATACGTCCTTATTTCCCACTACCGAAAGTGATTAGCGGATTATTTACGATCGTTGAGCGCTTATACGGTATCAAGGTACAAGAGCACAGTGAGTCTGTGTCGCGCTGGCACGATGACGTACATTTTTATCAATTATTTGACGCCGATGATCACTTGCTTGGTGGCTTTTACTTTGACTTATTTGCTCGTAGCGGCAAACGCGGCGGCGCGTGGATGAGCGGTTTTCAATCACGTTATACCTATGCGGAGCAAGACCATCAGCAGCTACCGGTTTGCTTTATGGTCGGCAACTTCACTCCTGCCCTCGATGGCAAACCAAGCCTATTGACTCACGATGAAGTACTCACCTTGTTTCACGAATTCGGTCACGGTTTGCACCATTTACTCACCCAAGTCACCGTTAGTGATGTCGCTGGTGTCAATGGCGTTGAGTGGGACGCAGTCGAATTGCCCAGTCAATTTATGGAAAACTGGGCGTGGGATGCCGAAGGGATTGCTTTAATAAGTAGCCATGTTGAAAGCGGCGAACCCTTGCCAAAAGACAAACTTGCCGCCCTACTAGCGGTCAAAAACTTCCAAAGCGGCATGCAAACCTTACGTCAAATCGAGTTTGCGCTTTTTGATTTATTGATTCATGCGCACACACCAGCCCTTAATTATGAAGGTATCTTGGCGACGCTAAACGCCGTGCGCGATGATATTGCGATTATGCAGACACCGGATTATAACCGTTTTGCTAATGGCTTTAGCCATATCTTTGCTGGGGGTTATGCCGCCGGTTATTACTCATATAAATGGGCGGAGCTTTTATCTGCCGATGCGTTTAGTAAGTTTGAAGAAGAAGGTATCTTTAACCCAACGACGGGCAAAGAATTCCGCGAGACTATTTTATCGGTCGGTGGTAGTTTCCCTGCTAAGACCAACTTTGAGAACTTCCGCGGTCGCAGTGCCAGTATCGATGCTTTACTACGGCATAGTGGTTTTGACAATGCTAAAAATGACGTTGCTAAAAGTGATGCTGCTACCACTGCTATAACCAATGTTCAAACGACGCGCGAGGTCATCTAAATGCGTTATCAATCGTCAGCACCAAAACGCCGGTTTTTAGCAGGCGTTAGCTGCCCTAAATGTCAGGCGATGGATGCAGTGATGCAAGTAAATATCGTCACACCCGAACCTGACGAATACATCGAATGTACTAAATGCGGACATACAGAGCACCGCCCCGATCCTGACACTATCAGTGCTAAAAACCATTTAGAAGATCAGATTGCTCGTGATGCCATGTCTACAGGTACCAGTGGTACAGTCAAATTCAAGCCATAAGAGTCATATTTGATAGTTAACGTTAATTTTTAATAGCACAAAGCCTGTCTAGCAATAGATGGGCTTTTTATTTTGAGTTTGTTATAGTATGGCTACTTATATTTTTGCCAGAAATCGACCATCGTATGAAAAAAAAACGTCTACGTCCTTTATCGACTAAGTCAGGGCAGAAAAAATTTGCCAATTCGCGTCAAAAATGGTGGCCAATTATTATATTGGCGGCCTTATTGATTGGTTATTTGGTTTGGAAAAACAATTCGCCAGACGCTGAAAAGCCGCCGATCGAAAGCACACCACCTACTGCCGAGTCTATTGAGCAAGATAGTGCTGAGCAAGCAAATATCCCGTCATTAGATAGTAATGACAATATATCAGATGACAGCCAGCTAACTTTAGAGAGTGATGACTCGGCAATTACAAACAGCCAGATCCCTGATCCCGACGCTATTTTAAATGCGCCCTTGCCAGAAAATGACAGTTTAGCGAAAGAAGAAATAGATCTCTTAGAAGATGAGCGTCAGCGCTTAGCAGAACAAGAGAAGCTGGCAGCGGAACAGTTGGCAATGAATAAGCAGCTGACGGAGATGAAAGAAGAGCAAATCGCCCTCCTGGAGGAGCAAATTGCCCAATTAGAAGCTGCTGAAAGCGCGAAAAACAGAGTAGAATAATATTCATTTCACAAAGGGGCAGATAGATAAATGGCAAGTCTACAACTTACTCACGCCCCTATTTTAAATAGCAGCGCCCAATTGCTGGTATTGCCAGTGAATAACGCCGGTATTCTGTTAGACCCTATCCTTACGCGCAGCAAAAACCTGTATCCGGACAATTACCAACGCTACTTTCGTGCCTGCCGCGAGGGTAGCCTAATGGTTGGTAGCTGTTTGATGCATAAACGCGCACGTGAGCAAGCTGGGCTTGGCGTCAGTAGCAACGGTAGCCAACCAAGTTATATTGCCAACCTCGTGATATCGGATCATCCCTATCATTCACCGAGGGTAAGTTGGCTAAGCGCAGCTCTAGTCGATTTACAACAGCAACTTATCCCGCTTATCCGTTATCAAGGTATACGTAGGATTGCCTTGCTAGCGCGCCCGCTTATTGCTCATTATTCGCAAAAAAATTCTGCTCAAAATAATATTGCTGATAACGCTGAAATGACAACGTCTATTGCTTTAGACTGGCATAGCGATATCTTGCCGCTCATCAACCAGCATTTGCAAGATTTACCAAAGCTGCGTATCGATATCCACCTTCCTAAAGATATCAGCATATAAATCATTTTCTCCCTATCCTCACCTTTTTGAAGACATAAAAAAACCGCCTTGTTTGCTAATATCAGCAACCAAAGCGGTTTTTTTTATCTAACTAATTCAAAAAACGCGAATTAGCTTTGCTCGATACCTTTCATGGTCAGCTTAATACGACCACGGTTATCAACGTCTTGTACTAATACGCTGACGGTTTGACCTTCTTTTAGATAGTCAGAAACATTTTCTACGCGCTCATCGGCGATTTGCGAGATATGTACGAGGCCATCGGTGTTTGGCAAGACGTTAACGAAAGCACCGAAGTCAACGATACGCGCAACCGTACCTTGATAAGTTTTACCAACTTCTACTTCTGCGGTAATGGCTTCAATTTTGCCGATAGCCGCTTTGGTTGCTGCTTTGTTTTCACCAAAAATACGAATCGTACCAGCATCATCGATATCAATAACTGCGCCAGTTTCTTCGGTTAGCTGACGAATCGTTGCGCCACCTTTACCAATCACATCGCGGATTTTTTCTGGGTTGATTTCGATGACCGCATAGTTAGGCGCATGAGCGTTGATTTCTGTACGGCTTGCAGGCAGTACTTTATTCATCGCTTCTAGGATATGAATACGGCCAGCATGGGCTTGCTTAAGCGCTTGCTCCATAATGTCTGGGGTAATACCTTCGATTTTAATATCCATCTGTAGCGCGGTGATACCATCTTTTGTGCCTGCTACTTTAAAGTCCATATCGCCAAGATGATCTTCATCACCTAGGATGTCAGACAATACCGCAAAGCGCTCGCCTTCTTTTACCAGACCCATTGCGATACCCGCAACTGGTGCTTTCAATGGAACGCCAGCGTCCATCAATGCCAAGCTTGCGCCGCAAACCGAAGCCATTGAAGATGAACCATTTGATTCGGTGATTTCAGATACCACACGAATCACATACGGGAAGCGTTCACTATCTGGTAGCATCGCTTCAACACCGCGGCGCGCTAGGCGACCATGACCGATTTCACGACGTTTTGGCACACCTTCACGGCCGGTTTCACCAACTGAGAAATGTGGGAAGTTGTAATGCAACATGAAATGGTCACGAATCGTACCAGCCAATGAATCAATCATGTTTACATCACGGGTGTTACCAAGCGTGGTGGTTACCAATGCTTGTGTTTCACCGCGGGTAAATAGTGCTGAACCATGGGTATATGGCAATACGCCTACTTGTACATCTAGCGCACGAACGGTTTCAAGATCACGGCCATCGATACGCGGCTTACCTGACAAGATATTGTCACGAACGGTGCGGTATTTTAACTCTTCATAAATCTCTTTTAATTCAGATACCGTATCGTTATACGTTTCTGCTTCGGCGTCACCTGCCAATGCTTCGATGATCGCTTGTTTGATTTCGTCAAGTTTGCTGTAGCGCTCTTGCTTATTGGTAATAGTATAAGCATCAGCCACTTGCTCACCAAACTGCTCTTTCATGCTGGTTTCTAACGCTTGATCGCGAACAGGCGCGGTATATTGCTGCTTAGCGGTACCAACCTCTTCTGCCAATGACGCGATATTATCAATGACGATTTGCTGCTGCTGATGACCGTATAAAACCGCACCTAGCATTTGGTCTTCAGACAATTCTTTCGCTTCTGATTCAACCATCAATACTGCAGATTTGGTACCCGCAACCACCAAGTCAAGGTCGCTGTTTTTGAGCTGCTCAAGCGTTGGGTTAAGAACATATTCGCCATTGATAAAGCCAACACGCGCTGCTGCTACCGGGCCATTGAATGGGGCATCAGAAATAGCCAGCGCTGCTGAAGCACCGATGAGTGCCGCGATATCTGCCGACTGAGTTTTATCAGACGAGACAACCGTCGCCGTAATTTGAATTTCGTTCACGTAGCCTTCAGGGAATAGCGGACGAATAGGACGGTCAATCAAACGCGACGTTAAGGTTTCATTTTCGCTTGCGCGGCCTTCACGTTTACCATAAGCACCAGGGATTTTACCGGCTGCATACATTTTTTCTTGATAGTTGACGGTCAATGGGAAGAAGTTTTGCCCTTCTTTAGCATCCGACTTTACTACTGCCGCTACTAGGACAGTCACGCCGCCCATGTGAACCAAAATAGAGTTTGCTTGACGCGCGATACGACCCGTTTCAATAACGACCTGCTGGTCGCCGTACTGGAATTCACGCTTAATGGTATTAAACATTGTCATATAATTTTCCTAATATTGACTGACGAAAGGGATATCAGCATCATAAAAAGCTGATATCTGTCATTAAAAATTCTTGGTAACTGGTTACTCGTGATTGGCTACTAATTGACGTTAACATAATTGGAAACTGGGTCGATTAGAGCAATTTTGTTACCTATTTATTTGATACATTTATTTAAATAACGATTTCACGTTATTTGCTGACTAAAATCTGCTTTGCTAGCCACTGTTTGATAAATAATACTCATCACGATAAACCTTATAAATAATTAATCGAGCGCGAATACTACTCTCAAACTCATAAGGCATTATTTTACAGTGATTTATAGCCATTGACCAATGAAATGCCAAACTGTCTGTTTGCGCATTACCGTTATGAGCATTTCAGTATAAAAAAGTCGGTTAAAATAGGAGTTTGTCACATTAAACGTATGCCGCTAAGGCATAATTTTTTAACAGTCAAACTCATATAAATACGCATAAAAAAACGGCGTGAAACTATTCCACACCGTCTTTAGAGAAAATCTATTTTATCGAGCTTAGCAAGCAAATACCAAGTGGCTTAGCAAAAAATCTAAAATCTTGCCACATTCTGGCATATTCTATATTAGCGACCACTCGTACTATTGTCGCCAAATTAACGACGTAGACCTAATTGGCTAATAAGGGTGGTATAACGACCAAGGTCTTTACCTTTTAAGTAGTCAAGCAGTTTACGGCGCGTGTTAACCATACGGATAAGACCACGACGGCTATGATGGTCCGCTTTGTGCTCTTTAAAATGGTTCTGTAAATCGTTGATACGAGCACTCAATAGTGCTACTTGAACTTCTGGAGAACCAGTGTCGTTTTCGCCACGTTGGTATTGAGCAATGATTTGTTCACGATCAGAATTGGTTAGCATAAATCTCTCCGGCAATGCTAAATGTACTAAGATACTTTCAATTTAAAGCATCTAGGCACAATAGAATAAAAATAAAAAGTTTAACCGTCATTCAGGACAACCCTGCATTACTAGAGTTGACCTAGTGTACGACAAACTTATCAATTAGAACGTTTAGTTAAGAATAAAGCGAAAATTAAACGTGACAGCGATTATAACAAAAAACTGCTGAACTAGCAGCAGTTTTTATAGTAGTTTTACAATTTTTGCAGAGAAAAATTGATTAAGGTCTAAATTTATAAGACTAACGTTTCAGCAACTATTTATCCTTCTTAACGTCGTCCTGCGTAGCATTACCGCCAAGCTCATTATCTTCAATAGGAGCCGTCGTTGCTTCCGCTAAACTATCTGGAATATTATCTTTTTTAGGATTGATATCTTCGGCTTGTTGTTTAATTTTTTTCTCTTGCGCGTCCATGTTGCCTTTTGAGTCAGTCATAAATACTCCCAGTTATCATTATTTTTGTATATTTTTACTAACTATCTTATTAATAATCAGCAGATTCAATAAATTACGGAGTTAACTATTTTTCTTCTTTAGCATTTTTTAAATTATCAGCAATACGGTCTGCAGCCGCTTCAGTATCTTGCGTATGATTATCTTCTGTTTGACCCTTTAGGGCAGCAGTCGCTGATTCTGAACGTTGTTGCTCAAGCTTGGTATCGTTCGGATTAGGATTTGACATAATAATTTCCTTTTCTGTAGTTATGATTTTAAAGTTATGGTAATTTCGTAAAATCAATATAAATAAAGCGTTAATAAATAGTAGCTGCTTCTTTTAGGTTAATCTATAAAATTTAATTGGCTTATTAATCTAAGATAGCGCTTTATCAATAGCAGCGACAAAATCGTTAATATCATCTGGATTACGTGAGGTAATTAAATTACCATCCACTTGCACGCTTTTATCGACGAAATTTGCGCCCGCATTTTCTAAATCGGTCTGTAACGAGTGATAAGCTGTTAAGGTTTTACCTTTAGCAATGCCTGTATTGATTAATACCCAAGGCGCGTGGCAAATGACCGCTAATGGTTTACCTGCATCGTTAATAGCATTAATAATACTGTGCGCTTCTTCGTTACCGCGTATGGTATCGGCATTCACCGTGCCACCTGGCAAAACCAGTGCCTCATAATCAGCAACGTTAGCGTCTTTAGCAAATATATCTGCAGTGAAGGTATCACCCTTATTGACGTCCTGCTGCATGCCTTGGACTTCTTTGTCTTTATTGGTCGTAATGAGGACTGTTTTATAACCTTTATCTTTTAATTGGTTGTTAACTTCTTCATATTCAGCTTGTTCGAAGTTATTATGTAATAAGAAAGCAATGGTTTTCATAATAATCCTTATACTTTAGATTTCAACTTTAGGTATGAGTATTTTTAAAATACATTTTTTATTATTAATCTCAGATACTTTTTATATTAGTTAATGTCTTTTTATTTTTATTTATACTGCTTTTTTATAATTCTAATATTTAATAAAATCCCATTTTTATGATTTTTATTTCCTTATATTTTTTATATCCTTGTCACACTTTCCGTAGCTGACTTAACTAAGGTACAAAAAAAGCAGGTTTCACTATAGGTGAAACCTGCAATAAAATGTGATGATATGTGATTAGTGTAAACTCTTAGTAAGTTTTACCCAATTTCAGTTATGGCTACTACCGCTTATTTAAGCATTAACGCTACAACTGGATAAGCTTTTTGGGCTGTAAGCGCCCGTTTAGGCTTACCGCTCCTAAACCTATAAACTGCCCTTGCTCATCTATAAGACGAATATCTACGGGCATTTCATGAGGTAATAAGGTTTCACTATCTTCTTTGTCACCGTCATTTTCATAATGCTGTTGTTCGATAGCCGTTGTAATATAGCTTCGTATATCGTCCGTCAGCTGCTCGGTGACATTTAGGCGCTGTCCCATATGAACACGGGCGCACTGCTCTGTGGTTAAGGTAAGCTCAGTATCAAGGGTGATACAAGCATCAACGGGTAATAGGTGGGTTAGGCGACTCTCAAGCGACAACGCTTCTAGATTGGCCAAACCAATCGCATTATCAATCTTAAAACTACCAACCTTTAGGCGCCGTAAAGCGGTGAGATGCCCTAGCGTGCCAAGGGTTTTAGCGATATCTTCTGCCAATACTCGTACGTATGTACCTTTCGAGCAAGTCACTGTCAACTGAATTTGTTGCGCATCGATTGCGGTTAAATCAATGGCTTTAATGACAATATCTCTTGCGGGCCGCTCAATCTCAATACCTGCTCGCGCATATTCATACAATTTTTTGCCATCTTTTTTTAGCGCCGAATACATCGGAGGAATTTGCTGCTGTGGCCCTAAAAATTGCTGAGCAATGTTTTCTAATATGGCATGATCAAACTGTGGAATAAGTGCTTCAGCAACAATCTGCCCGTCGGCATCACCCGTATCGGTTTGACTACCCAAAAGAATGGTTGCTTGATAAGTTTTATCGGCATCGAGTTGATAGTGACTAAACTTAGTGGCCTCACCTAAGCAAATGGGCAATAAACCCGTTGCCATCGGATCGAGTGTGCCTGTATGACCAGCTTTTTTACTGTCATGGTTGGGTGATTTAAACAGGTATTTCACCTTTGACACTACTTGTTGCGAGGTCATACCTTGCGGCTTATCCACTAATATTACGCCCGAGACTTTGATTTTCTCAGGCGTTTTAAGCGTTTTTGCAGCGGCTAGCGTAGAGGTGTTAGTAGAGGCGGTCGACATAATAGCTATTACTCGTTAATTTCTTGCTCATCAGACTCGTTTTGCTCAGTTTTGGTCACAGCCTTATTGATAAGATCCATCATATAGTTGCCACGCGCCGTCACTTCATCATAATGAAAGCGTAAACGCGGTGTGGTACGCGTTTTTAGACTGTGGCTTAATTCGGTACGCAAAAAACCCGCCGCTTTATTGAGGACCTTGATGCTGTCTTCATGGCTAGATTTGGTCATCGCATCGTTAAGCTCAGGCTCCATGATGGTGACGTAAATATCTGCGTAACCCAAGTCTGGGCTGACTTTAACGCTAGAGATAGTGACAAAGCCCGTCAAACGCGGGTCATTGACTTCATCACGGATAAGGACCGCAAGCTCACGCTGAATCTGATCAGCCAAGCGTTGTAAACGTTGATTCATGTTATTACCTTACTTTAATGTAGCTTATTTTTTATTGATGAGTAGGTTTGCTTAGTAACAAATTTTAGGACTAGCATTTGCTAAAAAAGGCCTAGCAGGGTGTACCTGTTAGGCCTAAGTACAGCTGAATATTAAGAATTGTCAAACGACTGCTTTAGATAGTACGAGCGAATTCTTGGATTTCAAAGACTTCGATTTTATCGCCCGCTTCGACGTCGTAACCACGAACCGCTAGACCACACTCCATACCGGTACGTACTTCATTAACGTCTTCTTTATAACGACGTAATGATTGCAATTGACCCGTAAAGATAACTTGGTCATCACGCAAGACGCGGATAGGTTTGTTGCGATAAATCGTTCCTTCAACCACCATACAACCGGCAGCAGCACCAAACTTACTAGAACGGAATACTTCGCGAACCTCAGCAACACCCAAGATTTTCTCACGATGTTCTGGCGCTAGCATACCACTCATTGCCGCTTTGACATCATCAATCAAGCCATAAATAACGCTGTAATAGCGGATATCCATTTTAGCAGCGTCCGCTTTACGGCGTGCGGTTGCGTCTGCACGGACGTTAAAGCCTAATAATACCGCTTCGCTCGATTCAGCCAATGTCACATCAGATTCAGAAATTGGACCAACGCCTGAGCTAATCACTCGAACTTTAACTTCATCCGTCGATAACTCATTTAAAGCCGCAAGTAACGCTTCAAGCGAACCACGCACGTCAGTTTTTAAGACGATATTTAAGAATGACACATCGCCTTGTTCCATCTGATCAAACATGCTCTCTAAGCGCATCGCATTTTGACGTTCAAGCTGGCGCTCGCGCTCACGGTTGGTTCTGAAATCTGCCACTTCACGGGCTTTTTTCTCATCGGTTAAGACTAAGAACTCGCTACCAGCAGCAGGTGTTTCAGGTAAACCTAATATCTCTACAGGGATAGACGGACCAGCAGATTTGATTCGTTGACCATTTTCATCGGTCATGGCACGAACCTTACCGTAATGCTCACCTGCTAATACTAAGTCGCCCTGTTTTAAGGTACCTTTTTTAACTAGGACACTGACAACTGGACCGCGACCTTTTTCAAGTCGTGATTCAATAACAACACCTTGAGCAGCACCGTCTAACGGTGCTTCTAGCTCCATTAGCTCAGCTTGTAGACTGATAAGCTCTAATAGCTCATCAATACCGTCACCCGTTTTGGCTGAGATACGCGCCATTGGGGTATCACCGCCCCATTCTTCTGAAACCACTTCTTTAGCAGTGAGTTCATTAAGTACGCGATCAGGATCGGCGCTTGGCTTATCCATTTTGTTGATAGCAACGATGATAGGCGTACCAGCAGCGCGCGCATGATCAATCGCTTCTTCGGTTTGTGGCATCATACCATCATCGGCAGCCACAACAATGACAACGATATCCGTTGCCTGTGCACCGCGTGAACGCATGGCGCTAAAGGCGGCGTGACCTGGAGTATCAAGGAAAGTAATAACACCGCGATCGGTTTTCACATGGTAAGCACCGATATGCTGAGTAATACCGCCAGCTTCACCGGTAGCAACTTTCGTTGTGCGAATTTTATCGAGTAATGAGGTTTTACCGTGGTCAACGTGACCCATGATAGTCACAACTGGTGGACGCGTTTGCACGTTACTGCTACGCTCATCTACCGCATCTTGTAGATCATCTTCGACCTTGGTATCACTAACCGGTACTGGGTTGTGACCCATTTCTTCAACAATCAGACTAGCTGTTGCTTGATCAATAGTGTCGGACTCGCGTGCGATTTCACCCATTTTCATGAGCAATTTGGTCACTTCGCGAGCTTTAACCGCCATACGCTGTGCCAAATCAGAAACCGTAATGTGTTCACTGATCTCAACATCGTAAACGATTTTATCGACTGGTTTTTCAAACTTATGCTGTGAGGCTTGCGTTGAGCGTAAACCGTTTTTACGGTTTTTGATTTCACGCTCGTCTTGATTCTTACGGCGACCACGACCGCGAGCACTGGTGCTACTGGTGCCGCGCTTGATTTCGCGACGTTCTTTTTCAAACGATTCTTCTAGCGCATCACCGACCAAACCTTCGGCTAATGGCTCATCTTTACGCACTTCAGTAGCCGGCTGATCGGTATATTTACCAGCCATTTTACGCATTTGCTCAAGCGTACGCTTTTGCGCTTCTTCGGCTTGCGCACGGCGAGTTTCTGCTTCGATTTCACGCAGACGCGCTTCCTCGACTTCACGAGCTTCGCGAGCTTTACGCTCTGCTGCGGTCTCAACTTTTGGTTTCGTGGCGGCAACTTTTTTCTTCGGCTGCTCTTTCGGTTTAACTTCTACCGCCGCTTTACCGCCTTTTTTCACAACCACTGAGGTTGAGATATCGTCATTCTTATCGTCTGACTTTTTGCTCGAACCTAAGCTTGCACGCATCGCTGCCAACGTAGCCGCTTGACGTTCTTCCGCCTTTTTCTTAGTAGCGGCACGCTCTTCTGCTTCTTTAGTTGCACGCTCTTGTGCTTCAATCATGGCTTGTTCGCGCGCTGCCAATTCTTCCGCCATCTTTTCTGGATCAGGCTTCTCGAACACTTTCTTTTTGCGCACTTCTACATTAACGCTCTTAGATTTACCTGAAGAGCCGGTCACGCGTGCGGTGCTGGTCGTCTTAGATTTCAGGCTAATACGTCGCTTTTCTTGCTGGCCATGACTTTGCTTTAAATACGTCACCAACTTCTCTTGCTCAAGCTCGGTGACTAGGTCATCCTCTGCGCGAGCAGGCAGTCCAGCATCTACCAGTTGCTGTTGTACAGCACTTGCAGTTTTGCCTACCATATCTGCCAGTTCTTTGACGGTCTTATCTGCCATTTATTATCACCTACTGTCTATTATTTGCTATATGTTCAATTCAGTTGTTGGCTACAAATGATTGGGTTAAGGCTAGTATTTGTAATGCATTTGATTGGGTTACGTCATACCAGCCCTTATTATCGATAGCATATCACTAAAAGACAGCGATATGCAGTTACCGCTTATTCATTGAACCAAGATTCCCGAGCTTTCATGATGAGTTTTCCTGCGGTTTCAGAGTCTAAACCTTCGATATCTTCTAGATCGAAGACGGCTTGTTCTGCCAAGTCATCCACGGTAATGATGTCTTTTTGTGCCATTTTATAAGCCCAACTGACCGTCATTCCTTCAAGATCTTGTAGCTCTTGACTTGGCTCTTTCATGTTTTGTTGTTTGACCAATTCATCGGCGATCACCACTTCTTTGGCACGCTCTTGAATCATGTCAATCGCTTCATCGTCTAGGCCTTCGATATCATAGAAAGTTTCGACTGGTACATAAGCGACTTCTTCAATACTGGTAAAACCAATATCAACCAGCGCTTGGGCAAGATCTTTATCGACCTCTAAGCGCTCATAAAATAATTCGATAAAGGCCTTACTTTCGTTTTCTTGACGTTGCTGGTACTCTTCCTCTAACATCATATTGAGCTTATAGCCGGTTAATTCAGAGGCTAAACGCACGTTTTGACCTTGTGAGCCAATCGCCCGCGCCAATTGATCATTGGTGCTAAAGATAATATCCGCCGTTTGCGTGTCTTCATCTAAGATGATACTGCTGACGTCCGCTGGCTCTAGCGCACTGATGATAAATTGGGCTGGGTCATCTGACCACACCACCACATCAATACGTTCGCCATCAAGCTCTTGTTGTACCGCTTGGATACGCGTACCACGCATACCAATACAAGCGCCAACGGGATCAATACGATGATCGTTGGTTTTAACCGCTATTTTAGCACGCGTACCCGGCAAACGCGCGACATTACGAATTTCAATAATTTGTTCAGCAATTTCAGGCACTTCTTTTTGCATCAATGCTGAGAGCATTTCAGGGTGCGTGCGTGATAGTAACAATTGAGCGCCGCGGTTTTCGCGGTTAACATGGTACAAAATGGCATTGATACGAGATTTTGGGCGCAATTGTTCACGAGGTAGCATCTGATCACGTGACAAATAGCCTTCAGCGTTGTCACCTAAATCAATGATATAACCATCGCGCGTTTGTTTTTTAACTTCGCCATACATCATCTCGCCAATACGTGGCTCAAATGCGTCGGCTACTAAATTGCGCTCCGCTTCACGAATTTTTTGAATGATAACTTGCTTGGCTTGCGTCGCAGCAATACGACCAAATTCAATCGATTCAATCTGCTCTTCTTTGATATCACCAATTGACCATTCGTCTTGGTCAAGATCGGTAATTGCTAGCTGACACGCAGGCATCTCATGGTCTTCATCTGCAACTACTGTCCAATAACGATAAGTATCATAATCGCCCGTCGCACGGTCAATAGCAACCCGTACCGCTACTTCTGGCTGATCGGTATAGACTTTTTTCTTCGTGGATACCACCAAAGCATCTTCGATTGCTTCAAAGATGTCTTCAGGATTTAAGCCCTTTTCATTACTGACAGTTTCTACTACCGTTAAGATTTCACGACTCATGCTATACCTGTCCTATCGTTTTATAATTGACTTAAACTTTATCGTTAATGTGTTGACGTTATATTTTCACCATAAGCCAAAGGCTGTTTGGAGATTAAAATATTCATTTATCAAGCTACTGTTTTTAAACTAAGCATCTTCATAAATCAAGTTGGCTTTGTCAATATTGCTTAATGCAATCTCAAACTGCTCACCATCAGTGGCGGTTAGCTTTAAAGAAGTATCATCAATACTGTCTAAAGTACCAGTTGCTTTGCGGCGTTTTTTATCGCCTTCACCAATCGCTTGAATCAAACGCAAGCTGACGGTTTGACCGACATAATCACGCATTTGCTCATCTGAGAAAAAGGCACGATCAAAACCTGGCGACGATACTTCTAAAATATATTCGCCAGCAATCGGGTCATGAACCTCAAGAATACCGCTCACTTGATGATTTACCGCGGCACAGTCCTCGATGGTCACTTGCTTATCTTGGGCTTGGTCTTCTGGCAATGCTTCAATATAAATGCGTAACAACGAGCGACGACCTTGAGGCGCAAACTCAATACCCCACAGCGCCACATCACAAGCCGCTACCGCAGGGGCAATAATATTGGTCAGTTCTGTAACTTTTGTCGAAAGCTTCATAATCTATTTATCTTTTCTTATCCACGTAACTATCGTACTAAGCAAACTGTATTTTATATCGTAAAGCTTGTATTGATAGCACTTTGTTGTTTATCGATAACAATATTTATTGTTAATAATTAACTTTTACAAAAACTGGCTGCCGTCAAATTAAGACAATTCGCGCCTTAACTTATAAACCTACATTATTCTTAACGCTTAAACGCGTCACTATATAAATAAGATGTTTTATAACTCGTGCTTTTATATAAGGATGAGCCTAGAAAACATCAAGCTCAACCAGACAATGCTTTTATTATGTATAAAGCAGAACTATCGGTAAAGGTATGAGAAATAAAGGATAGTGCGCTTAACAAGCATCGCGGCGAATGACGATGGATAACGAATAGCATCGTACTCTATAGAGTTAGAGCTTAGCATAAGTAGGACAGATATCGCGATAACACCGACCATCAGATACAAAAAAACCCACAAACATAATGGTGGGCTAATCGTTACTGACAAATTTAGTGTACAAAACATCAGTATAAAAAGTGGTAGCGGGGGCTGGATTTGAACCAACGACCTTCGGGTTATGAGCCCGACGAGCTACCAGACTGCTCCACCCCGCATCAATCTAGAACGCATATTATAGAGAGGTTTTATAGGGCTGTCAATACTTATTTTAGATAATAATCAAATTAACCATTAATGACGATGAACCCTGCTTTCTATAATGTTTGAGTACAACAACGTTCAAGTAAAACATCATACACATAAAGCTTGGTGCGATTGGGGGGACTTGAACCCCCACAGCTTGCGCCACCACCCCCTCAAGATGGCGTGTCTACCAATTCCACCACAATCGCATTTTTCTTACTACTCTGTTTTTGAGCTTTAACCTTTTATAACCGATGCATAAGGAAGGCAACGAAAGTTAAAGACCGCTAAAAACAGAGAAGCATTGTAAATCTAACCTCTTAAAATAGCAAGTACTGCCTGAATTAAAAGATAACGGTTAAAATTATCTGTCAAAAAATTAAGACAGACTTTAACGCCAATATAACTACTGAGGATTTTGCGTCAATGGGCGCGGTGTTTGTGGCGCTGATACTGGCGCATCTAAACGGAACTGGTCTTCTGCTTGTTTACGTGCATGTACGGCAAGCGTCATACTGGTGATAAAAAATATCACCGTTAATACCGCAGTGGCACGCGTCAAAAAGTTTGCAGTGCCGGCGGCGCCAAATACGGTACCTGATGAGCCCGCACCAAAAGAAGCTCCGGCGTCTGCACCTTTACCATGCTGTATCAAAATCAAGCCAATCATGGCAATCGCCACGATAATATGCAGGGCTAATATAAACGTAAACATGGTGGCCTCTTTTGCCGCGTAATGACGACTGATAACGTAAAATAAATCGTAGGATTAAATAATGTAAATAACTGGCGTTTAACGATTGCCCTTTAATATGGCCAATAACGCCAAACCAGTTGTGTAAATAAAGCAATCATCTAAATAAGGCGCATTGTACACGATTGCAAGGGCACTGTTAAAGCCACTTTTGCCAACTGCGAAAGACATTTTTTGAGCAAAGTCATTGTTCAATATGGATTAAATTGTAATTTTACTGAATACGACTACGCTTTATTGCCGCCAAAAGCCTTAGCAATCGCTAAAAAACTTTCTGCTTTTAGCGATGCGCCGCCAACCAATGCCCCATCAATCATGCTATCAGCAGCAAAACTGTCGGCATTGTCAGCATTGACGCTACCACCGTATAAAACCGTTATGTTATCTAATTCGCCATTGAAGCTCGCAAGGGTTTGCTTAATATGTTGATGCGTCGTACTTACTTCAGCGACGGTTGGTACTTTGCCCGTACCAATTGCCCAAACTGGCTCATAAGCGATGATTAAACGCTCTGACAAATCTGTAGCAAGTTCAGGATTTTGCGCAAGTAAATCTTTAATCACCGCTAATTGCGCATCAATGACTGCCAGCGTTTCTTTGGCATCATACTGCGCTTGGGTTTCGCCAATGCAAAATATGACGCCTAAGTTTTGCGCGAGGGCGTGAGTCATTTTTTGCAATAAACAGTCATGAGATTCTTGATGATACTGGCGGCGTTCAGAGTGACCTAATATCGTCCATGTTGCGCCAGTATCAGCAACTTGCTGCGCTGAACAATCACCAGTATAAGCGCCAGTACTGGGACTATAGGCGCTTATATCTTGAGCGGCGCTCAGTATTGAACTACCTTTTAGACGCTCACTGACAGCGGTTAAATGAATCAAACTCGGGGCGACCATCAATTGACAGTTATCGATATCCGCCTGCTCTTTTGTGCTAACAGCCGTTAATAAGTCATCTAGTAGCGCCTTGACGTCATGGCTCGTTGCTGGATTCTGCTTCCAATTCCCAATTACCCAAGCTTGCATACCCATTTACCTTATCTTATGTATTGCTGCCAATATGGCTCATATGCGCGCAAGTATAACAAATATTTCCCAAGTGCTATAGTGCGTTGCTATAGTATGAGGTGCTTAGCATTGGAACCGATTTTGCATAAAATTATTTTAAATAAGTATTTGCCACATTGACGTTTTTTGCAGATTAGTCATCTTATACGCTATATAAAATCTTTTAACTCTAAAAAATTCCTATATCATTCTATTTATAAAAAATAAAACCAAGGCAATCAATCAGTTGTTTTTAGAATAAATGTTACTAATCAATGTAACGATTATAAATAAACTACTGGTGTTATATATAGTAGATGCTTTGGTTTTGGTAAAAAATACAGCCCATTTGGTATCACGCATAGAGAGGTCTTAATGTCTATCACAGCCAGTAAGTACGGTGGTTTAGCGCAGCAGTTGATTAGCGAAGGTATCGTCAGCGAAGCACATATGAAAACCGCGCAAACAGAGTCGCAACAGCAGCAAATCGGATTGGTGCCTTATTTGGTTGACAATAAGTTGGCCAATGCTTATCAGGTCGCTCAGATGCTATCACAAGCGTTTGGTGATCCTTTGTTTGATCTTGATGCCCTAAGCCCAGACGTCATTCCAAAAGACTTGGTTGATGAAAAAATCGTACGTAAGTTTAACGCGTTACCACTGTTTAAACGCGGGCAACGCTTATTTGTGGCATTGAGTGACCCGACCCGTATCGATGCCATCGACGCTATTGCCTTTAACTCGCGCCTGTCTGTCGAAACGATCGTCGTTGAAGAAGATAAGCTCAAAAAGCATATTGAAAGTCTGTACGCTGATACTATGCAAAGTTTTGATAGTTTTTCTGACAGCGATTTAAATATCGGCTTTAATGAAAGCGAAGAAGATGAAGGCGAAACCAAACTTAGCGACGGCGTCGATGAAGCGCCAGTTGTAAAATTTGTCAATAAAATGTTGGTTGACGCCATTCGTATGGGCGCCTCAGACCTACACTTTGAACCTTATGAGAAAACCTATCGCGTGCGCTTTCGTGTCGATGGCGTCATGCAAAAAATGGCCAGTCCGCCGGTACAACTTGCGGGTAAAATTGCCGCGCGTTTAAAAGTCATGTCGCAAATGGACATCTCTGAGCGCCGTGTACCGCAGGATGGGCGTATTAAGCTTAAAATCTCGAAAGATAAAGCCATCGATTTCCGCGTAAACTCCCTACCTACCTTATTTGGCGAAAAGCTGGTTTTACGTATTTTGGATCCCTCATCTGCCATGCTTGGTATTGAAGCATTGGGTTATGAGCCCGACCAAAAAGAGATGTTTTTAGAAGCCTTACATAAGCCGCAAGGTATGCTGCTGATTACTGGTCCTACTGGTTCAGGTAAAACCGTCTCGCTCTATACGGGTATTAATATTTTAAATACTGGCGAGACCAATATCTCAACGGCAGAAGACCCTGTCGAGATTAACCTTGAAGGTATCAATCAGGTCAACGTTAACCCCAAAGTCGGTTTAACCTTTGCCAATGCGCTTAAATCATTCTTACGTCAAGATCCTGATATCGTCATGGTCGGTGAGATTCGTGACCTTGAAACGGCCGAGATTGCGATTAAAGCAGCACAAACAGGACACATGGTACTCTCTACCCTGCATACCAACTCTGCCCCTGAAACCTTAACGCGTTTGCGCAATATGGGTGTTGCCTCATTTAATATTGCCACCTCAGTCAACTTAGTTATCGCTCAGCGACTAGCTCGGCGCTTATGCAAAAATTGTAAAAAACCCATCAATCTTCCGCGCCAAAGTCTACTTGAGCTTGGTTTTACCGATGCTGATTTAGACAACCCAGACAATGTCATTTATGAACCTATTGGCTGTAATGAATGTCGTGAAGGCTACAAAGGCCGTGTTGGTATTTATGAAGTGATGAAAGTCAGTCCCGATATTTCACGTATCATTATGGAAGATGGTAACGCCATAGACATTAAAGATGCTGCCCTTAAAAACGGCTTTAGAGATTTACGGCGCTCGGGTATTTTAAAGGTGCTACAAGGAGTAACCAGTATTCAAGAAATGATGCGCGTGACTTCTGAATAGCAACCGTTGCAAAATTAAAATTCTAATTCGTGATTTTAAACCTTTATACTTATAAACTAGCAATGTTATCTAACAGATGTACTTAAATATAAAACATATATATACTGGCTTTTCTTATAGAAATGAAGTATGCCGAAATGAGGTATTAAATTTGACATACTTTTATCGGTTTATAACGTCTTTATTAGATGAATTTTGAGGGTATCAACATGGCAAAAGCTAAAACCGACATGCTATTAGACTTTGTCTATGATGGAGTAAACCGGCGCGGACAAAAAGTAAAAGGCGAAACCACCAGTCGTAGCTTGGAGTTGGCGAAAGCCACTTTGCGCAAACAAGGTATCACTGTCAAAGGTATCAAGAAAAAACCCAAGCCTTTATACACTTTTAAAAAGTCTATTAAACCGATTGATATTGCTATTTTTGCCCGGCAGTTGGCCACTATGATGAAAGCTGGCGTGCCGTTAACCCAATCCTTTGAGATTGTTGCTGACTCTCTTGATAACCCGAGCATGAAAGATTTGGTCTTACAAATAAAAGCCGATATCGAAGCGGGCGGCACTTTTGCTTCGGCACTGCGTAAACATCCGCGCTATTTCGATGATCTGTTTTGTTCTCTTGTAGACTCTGGCGAGCAGTCCGGTTCGTTAGAGACCATGCTAGAGCGCGTTGCAACCTATAAAGAAAAAAGTGAGCTGTTAAAAGCCAAAATTAAAAAGGCAATGAAATATCCTATCGCCGTGATTGTCGTTGCTATTATCGTCACTATTATCCTACTGGTTAAAGTTGTTCCTGTATTTGCCGATTTATTTGGTTCATTTGGTGCCGAACTACCGGCGTTTACTCAGATGGTAGTAGGGATGTCAGAATGGATGCAATCTTGGTGGTTTATTTTAATCGTACTGATTGGTGGCGCCGTCATTGGCTTTTCAGAAGCTAAAAAACGCTCTAAGAAGTTTCGCGATTTCTTAGACCGTGCGGTATTAAAAGCGCCCATATTTGGCAACATCGCTTATCAAGCGGTCATCGCTCGCTTTGCGCGCACATTATCGACCACCTTTGCTGCTGGTGTACCCCTCATTGATGCTTTAGATTCTACCGCTGGCGCTGCAAATAACGTAGTCTTTTATAACGCCATTCAGCAAATAAAAAACGATGTTTCAACCGGTCAGCAATTGCAATTTTCGATACGCTCAACCAACTTATTCCCAAGTATGGCGATTCAAATGGTTGGTATCGGGGAAGAATCAGGTAGCTTAGAAGAGATGCTCGATAAAGTTGCGGTCTATTACGAAAATGAAGTCGATAACGCCGTCGATGGTTTGACCAGCTTAATGGAGCCGTTAATTATGGCGGTGCTTGGTGTATTGGTTGGCGGCTTAGTGATTGCCATGTATTTACCAATCTTCCAAATGGGCTCAGTGGTAGGCTAACAGCCACTGCAAGGAAAACGATTTCATGCAATTTCTTCAGTTATTACAAGAAAATATGACTCTTGCCTTAGTCGTATTTGGTCTACTTGGTCTTTGTGTTGGCAGCTTTTTAAATGTGGTGATTCATCGGACACCGCTCATGATGGTAGCGGCGTGGCGGCAAGAATGTAGCCAGTTTATGGCTGAGCAAGCAGACATGCCGCCTGAACATACGCAACCATTGGCAAACATCGTCGCTGCTGACCCTTCTATTACATTAAGCACACCGGCTTCACGCTGTCCGCACTGCGCTCATAAAATAAAGTGGTATGAAAACATCCCTTTAATAAGCTGGCTTATATTACGCGGGCGCTGCTCAGACTGTAAAGCGGCTATCGGACTACGTTATCCTATTGTTGAGCTGGTGACTGCTCTGCTATCTATGTTGGTCATTTATCAGTTTGGCGTCAGCGCCGCAGGATTATCAGCATTGATTTTGGTCTGGACGCTGGTTGCTTTAACGGGTATCGATTTTGATACCCAGCTATTGCCTGACCGCCTGACCTTTCCTTTAGCGGGCTTAGGATTGGCGGTAAATTCGCAAGGCTGGTTTGTCTCACCTACGCAGTCAATCTGGGGACTTTTACTTGGCTTTTTATCTTTGTGGGTCGTGGTAAAAATCTTTTATTTCATTACGAAAAAACACGGCATGGGACAAGGCGATTTTAAATTACTAGCCGTCTTGGGTGCTTGGCTTGGGCCTATGATGTTGCCACTCATTATCTTGCTCTCCTCCCTATTAGGTTCTATCGTCGGGATTATTCTGATGAAAAAACAAGGAGAAAGTCGTCCTTTTGCTTTTGGTCCTTATATCGCCATTGCTGGTATCATTGCATTATTATACGGCCCAGATATCGTCAATTGGTATTTAGGAATGTACGCTTAAACCCCTATACTGACGCAAGTAGACGCGCAATTTCTCAAAAATGCGCTTTAACCTGCTAGAATAGGCTATTGGTATATTGTAGCCTCCCTCTTCTATCGGTTAAATAAGTCATTACTATGTCAAATTATGCCTCATCTTCATCTTATTCCTATCAGCCACAGTCGCCCCAATCCAAAAGCAAGACGTTAGTTGTCGGCTTGACCGGCGGTATCGGCAGCGGCAAGTCGGCGGCAAGCGATTGGTTCGCGCAGCAAGGGATTGATATTATTGATGCAGATGTGATTGCTCATCAAGTGGTCGCTAAAGGTAGCGCTACTTTACGTAAAATCAAAAGAAAATTTGGTGATTGGGTATTAAATGCTGACGGTGAAATGGATCGCGCCGCCGTGCGCACTCATGTCTTCACCCATCCTGAAGCCTTAATTGAGCTTGAAGCCATCACCCATCCAGCCATACGCGAAGCGGCAAAGCTGCAACTAGCAGCCAGTACGTCGCCATATGTCGTGCTATCAGCGCCACTACTGATTGAGGCAGCAGAAGCGGGTCTTGCCAATTTATGCCAGCGTATATTGGTGATGGATGCCACCGAGGAAACTCAGCTTGCCCGTGCCAGCCAGCGCGATGAGCAAAGCGTGCAAAAGATTAAAGCCATCATGATTAATCAGCTCAGCCGCGAAGAGCGTAATCGTCATGCAGATGATGTGGTGCTTAACGAGAGCGATCTTGCGGCGCTATATTTACAGCTTGAGCCATTACATCGAAACTATCTTACGCTTGCCCAGCAGCTAAAGTTCGCTGCCGATTAATCTCATAGAGCGCCATACCAGTCGCCACACTCACATTTAAGCTTTGCAGGTTACCATGCTCGTTGCCTGACATCGGAATATAAACCAGCTCATCGCAGCTCTCCATCGTCAGGCGACGCATGCCCTCGCCCTCAGAGCCCATAATAATCGCAGTTTTACCCGTCATATCAGCAGCATGTATTGGCTTTGCCTCTGCATTTAATGCGGTGCCAAACACAAAGACGCCAGCATTTTTAATCTTGCTTAACGTACGAGCCAAATTGGTCACACTAACGATAGGCATCATCTCGGCAGCTCCTACCGATACTTTCGCAACCGTTGGCGTCAGGCTTGCCGCATGGTGTTTGGGGCAAATAACGGCATCAACGCCCATGGCCACTGCGGTACGTAAACACGCACCAAAGTTATGCGCGTCGGTAATTTGGTCGAGCACCAATAATAAGCATTGCTCACGCTTAGCAAGGGTATCCAATAAACCTTCGTCAGCGAACCCTAACGGACGCGCATTAAGCACCACGCCTTGATGCTGCGGGCTGCCGCACAGCTGAGTAAGCTTATCTTTTTGTGTCGGTTGAATACTAATACCATTATCACGTGCTTGCGCCATAATCGCTTGCACATGGCTGTCGCTCTCACGTCCTTGTTGGACAAATAAACTGAGTCCATCAAGCGGGCGGTATTCGAGTAAGGCTTCAATCGCGTGAATGCCATAAAAATAGCTGGGTTTTGCCATAGGGAATCTACAATATAAAAGTGGTATCGCGTACGGCGATAAAAAATAGGAAATATAGTCAGTCCTAAATAAAATCAGTACAAGTATGATGACCCGCTACTGGTATTCATTTTGCGCAGCCTCTGTCTGCGTAGGCACAGCAAGCAAGGAAAATGAATACCAGTAGCTCTATGTTCATCTTATAGCGGACTGCCTATATAACGATAATTGTAGCAATTAACGCGTGGCGAAACGAAAGATTATTAAAATAATCGCCAAAAAAAAGAAATAAACCTTGGCGTAAGATTTATTTCTTCTAACTTGTTTATTTAAAGGGGTGGCAAGTTGTCTTGTAACACCTTTAATCGTATGATTTTTTAGCCAGCTTAACCTTCTAAATGACAAATATACTGCACGATTTCTTCTGTACGCAAATTAAAACCACTATTGCCTTCGACTACGAATGACTGTCCTGCGCGGTAGTAGCTAAATTCTTCCTCACCGTTTATTTTGACCTCACACTCACCGCTGATGATTTCGATGCGCTCCGAAGTATTGGTGCTAAAGTGATAGTGCTCAACCAAATTGTCGCAAGGCAAAATAACCCCGAGCGTTTTATGGCGACCGTCCTCAAACATAATGGTATGGCTTGAGCAACGACCATCGTAGGATATCGTGGCTTGAGCATTGACTGTTACATTGGTAAATTGCGCCGCTGTCATAGTGGCTTCCTTATCAAATAATTATTGCCAAACTAAAAGACCAAATTGAAAAACTAAATAGCAGAATAACTCATCGCTTAACTGACAGTTCTATTACAACTTTTTGACGATTCACTCTATATTTAGCTCGATATAACTGTTAACCAAATAAAGACTCGCATAGAGAATACACTATGAAAAGTAATGATGAAACGCTTACTTTGTCTAGCATGAACTCACCTCTCGTCTTTTACTAGAATCATCATAGATAGCAGATGGTATGAAAATCTGGTGGTAAGAGTTTATCATTATGTGAGATTATGCTACCACATTATATCTATAAAGTTTGTTACAGCCACTAGGAAAGTTGTGCTTATTGTTAAATGAATACCTAGCTTTGCTTACCTTTAAAATTTGTATTTCCTACCTTTTGCCACCATAATATTTGCCAATTGTCTTTATCTTATTAGCACCATTTACCAAAGCTGTTTTTCTTTATTTATCCTATTGTAGACCTAAAAATCAGCCTAATTGCTGATATTTATTGTCTGCCATGAGAGGCATTGATGCTCGTATCATTAACTTTACAGCAGTTTGCATTGATTGCTCAGCATGAGCTGAGCATGGCTGAAGGCTTCAATGTCATCACCGGTGAGACAGGTGCTGGCAAGTCATTATTACTAGATGCGCTGTCTTTGTGCGTAGGCGAGCGCGCTGATAGTGCCATGGTCAGGCACGGCGCGGCGTATGCTGATATCTATGCGCAGTTTGATGTAGAAAATAATGACGTCGTGGCAGAATGGTTTGCCAAAAATGAGCGCTCTTTAGAAGAACCTGAAGTCCTGATTCGCCGTCAGCTTAGTAATACAGGGCGCTCTAAAGCCTGGTTAAATGGCACGCCGGTCAGCTTAGCGGAATTAAAAAGCTTGGGCGCTTTATTGGTAAACATTCATAGTCAACATGCCCAGCAAGCCTTACTAAAGCCACAATTTGTGGTGCAATGGCTTGACGAGATGGCACAAATCACGCCACTTGCTGTACAAACGACCAGCAGCTATCAAGCTTATCAGCAGCTCAAACGCCGCGCTGATGATATCGCCAGCCGCGAAGCTCAGCGTCAAGATAGAATACAGTTGTTGCAAAGCCAGCTTGCTGACATTGCGCCGCTACTCGCGGTTGATTATGCAGAAGTAGAAGCGGAGCACGAAGAGCTGTCTAATATCGAAGCGTTGATGACGGAAGCCAGTCACGGTTTACACCTGCTCGATAATGACACCGATGAGCCGGATGTCATGACCTTGCTCGGGCAAGCAATTAAGCTTTGCGACAATCAAATGAGCGTCAGTCAAACCTTTGAGCAGGCGTCCGAACAGTTGCATTTGGCGCAGCAGCAAATCACTGAGGTCACAGGCTTGCTATCAGATTATGCTGAACAGCAATTACCCGACCCTGAGCGCTTGCAAACACTCGATAGCTTAATCAGTCTTGGGCACCGCTTGTCGCGTAAGCATGGCCTGCCCGCAAGCGATTTGATTGATGAAGCAAAGCAGTGGCAAGCGCAATTAGAACAGTTAGAAAACGAGCCAAGTAGCGATGCGATGGCAGCGCAAATCGAGCAAGCATGGCAAGAGTATTTGTCACTTGCCACTGAGCTTAATAAACAGCGCTCAAAAGCGGCGCCAAAAGTCAGTAAACAGCTGATTGCGCAATTACAACCGCTTGCCCTGCCAAATGCGCGCTGCGAGTTTGTCTTTACCAAAAAGACCGATCCTAGCCAGTATAATGGTCAAGGCTGCTATGATATCGATTTGTTGTTTAGCGCCAACGTCGGTATGCCGATGCAGCCGCTACATAAAATTGCCTCAGGTGGCGAGCTATCGCGGATGGCATTGGTCATGCAAGTTCTGCAAGCGACCAATGCTAATAATAATGCTGCCAAGCCAATGCTCGTCTTTGATGAAGTGGATGTTGGTATCAGTGGCGGTACGGCGCAAGTGGTTGGTGAGCTGTTACGCGCGCTTGGGCAGACGCAGCAGTTATTGGCCATTACCCACCAAGCGCAAGTTGCGGCGCAAGCGCATCAGCATATTTTGGTACAAAAGCATCATGATGAGCAAACCGAAAGCGAGTTA
Organism: Psychrobacter sp. UBA6291; assembly: GCF_002439405.1. NCBI lineage: Bacteria > Pseudomonadati > Pseudomonadota > Gammaproteobacteria > Moraxellales > Moraxellaceae > Psychrobacter > Psychrobacter sp. UBA6291. The sequence goes on from NZ_DJUD01000022.1 coordinate 152,572, forward strand.
TTAATCTTAACCGATAGCGCGCAAGTCGATGAGCTGGCCCGTATGTCTGGCGGGGTGACCATCACTGATATCACCCGTGACCATGCGCGTAGCTTATTAAGCGATGTTAAATAATGATTATTGATTGATGGCTATTGATTGATGGCTATTGATTGATGGTTATGAAATGGTTGGCAGCTAAATGATTAATAGCAAATTACTCACAAATAATCGCTAAACATTTGCTTTAGTTGATTTTTTACACCTAAACGCCATATAGTGGTCTATCCTCTTGATAATTTCACCTTTAATATTAGGTTGCGTTTGTTTCTATGTCTAAAGCCAATTTGACCCATCATTTCTTAATCGCGGCGCCCGAGCTGTCAGACCCACGGTTTGAGCAGGCGCTGATTTATATCTGTCGCCATGATAAACATGGGGCGCTCGGTCTGATGGTCAATCGTCCGATAGAGCAAGCGCGCGTCGGCAAACTGCTAGAAGACTTAGGTATCGAAGTGACCGATCCGCAAGTAATGGAAGATATGGCGCTAGAAGGGGGTCCTATGTATCCAGAAGTCGGTTTTGTCTTGCACACCGGTCAACCAGAATGGGCGTCGTCTTTTGCCATCTCAGAAAACGTCTGTATTACTACCAGCCAAGATATCCTAAAACGCATCGCTGCTGGTCAAGGTGTTGGGCATTATCAGCTGTGCTTAGGTCATGCCAGCTGGGGAAAAAAGCAGCTCGACCAAGAGCTTGCGAGTGGCGACTGGCTCGTCTGCCCGGCTGATTTAAACTTATTGTTTGATACGCCATTTGCAGAACGCTGGCAAATCGCTGCCGATAAGATTGGCGTTAATTTTGACTATCTAAGCAGCGATATTGGTCATGCCTAGCGTTATATATTAAGTGCTATATACTGAGCAGCATTTGCTTCATGAAGACAGAAATAGGAAATACCTCAAATTATGGTCAATAGTATTCTTGCAGATAGCGCGGGCGCTATAACTACTCATAGCACAGACGTTATAAATGCTGATAGCGCTACAGAGCCAACGATTAAGCCGCATCTTATTTTGGCGCTCGATTATGGCGTCAAAAAGATGGGCATGGCGCTAGGCAACTCTATTACCGAGACGGCACGTGCCTTTGATATTTTGGCGATGAATAATGGTCAGCCGGATTGGGACAACCTGCTCGGTATTATCAAAGTTTGGGGCGTGGCAAAAGTGGTGGTCGGATTACCATTAAACATGGATGGGAGCAGCTCAATGCTGTCCAAGCGGGCGCACAAATTTGCTCGTCGGTTGGCGCACAGAATTATGGAGCAGCGTTTACCCGTCATTGTCTCTCTCTGTGATGAACGCCTGACCTCAGTAGCAGCACGCGAAATTGCGTGGGAAAACGGCTGGATTCAAAACGAGCGCGATCCGATTGATGATATCTCCGCTTGTATCCTAATGTCGACGTATTTTGCTGATCCGAGTAGCAGTATCGCTATCGACGCCATTAAAGCGGATTAATAGTGCAGTAAAGCCATGACTAACCTCCCCCTCTTTTTTTATATCGTCTAAACGAATAAATGACTGATTAATATGACCACTGTCTCAGACCAATCTTTGCAAAACAAGTCGCAACGTGGCTTTGCACCGCTCGCGATTGCACGTATCAACGGCGCTCAGCGAGCAAACCAGATAGCGATTTATCTTATTTATGCTGCTATCCTCGCCTTTATGGTCTTTGGCACCATTGCTAGTATCAAAGCCTTTCATGACAATCAGCTGCTTTATCAATTGTTCTATAACCTGCCCTACGCTTTGGTGGCGCTGACGATTCCTATTACTATTTATGATGCATTGGTGATTTATCGTTATCGCTTAAATCAGCCATCAATGATTGCCATGAGTATTGGTGTATCGACGGTTATATTACTTGGCGGGCTACTATTTGCCGATACTGCTTGGTTAGGATTGGCATGTTGGCTTGGGGTGGCGTTTTTATTTAAGGTGAGCTTTAAGCGCTTTTTTAACTTTTTAGACGCTGAAGAAACGTCTGAAAATGTTAAAGAAACATAAAACTTCCTGATAAAAATGCCATCACTAATAAAGAACTGAAAACATTCACCATATTTTATTGATTTAAAAAACGACTATGACAACTTCAACATCTGATAGTACCATTCAACATCATTTAGATACCCAAGGGCTGATTTGCCCTGAGCCGGTGATGATGCTACATCGAACCATACGTAATGCCGAAGCTGGCGCAGTGATTGAGATACTCGCTACAGATCCTGCGACCACTCGCGATATTCCTAATTTTTGCCGTCACTTGGGGCACGAGCTTGTAAAGCAAGAAACGCTTGCTGAAAATGTGCCTTTAAATGTTGATCCGGATGAAATCACAATTGCGGACGATGATGATGCGCCTATTAACGCCACCCTTTATCGGTATTTGGTCAAGAAAAAGAATGCTTAAAGCACTCATAGCATCAGCGCACTAATAGCATCCAGATATCTTTGCTTTGTACGAAACATATCATTCACAAATTAAAGGTAGATAGCATGTTAGCACCCCAAAAGCAGTATGTGCAGTGGCTCGAAAACAAAGACGGCAGCGAGACGTTACATCAAGCACTTTGGGTGTCGGAAAGCAATCATGCGCCACCTGCGCGTATTGTATTGGTCGATGATAAAACGACCGCCGATGAGGCTTATCGCTTGGCTTGCGAAGGCACTTCACTACTGTGGCACGGTGACTTTCATAATGCACGGCAATTGCTACAAGCGCTCAATCGACGCATCGAGCGTACCAATGAGCGCTCTGAGCTACGTAAAATGAAAAAAGCAGCAAATCAATCTGCGAAATCCAATAAAAATGTAGATAAATCTTCAGAGTTATCCAAAGACATTCCTAACTTATTTCATCAGCAGCGCCAATTGCAAGCCCAGCGTGCGCGCATATTAAGCCGTCTGCTACTCGAGCTTGATGCCAATTATGTCAGCCAATTACGCCGCGCCCCTGATATGAGTGCAGCTTGCATAGCTGCTTTTGGTCAGTTGGATAATGAATTAAATGAGTCGTATGTGCTGTCGTTTCGTGACCTACAAGGAGCGCTTGGAGCAGCGCAGTGGCGCGAAAAAGGCGTTCCGATTGATGGTTTAGATTTATCAATATTCCCGCATTATGGTGTCTTTGCCCCAACCCGCCATGAATATGTACAGCTATTACTCGAGGCGCCACTGCCAGATACTTGTGATGTCGCCTACGATATCGGTACGGGCACTGGCTTGCTGGCAATTATCTTGGCGCAGCGCGGTGTTCCACAAATAATAGCCACGGATTTGAATCCACGAGCTTTAACCTGCGCCAGCGAAAATTTTACGCAATTAGAATTAGCTAATGTACAGTTGCAACAAGCCGACCTTTATCCAACTGATGCACCACTCGCCAATCTGATTGTCTGTAATCCGCCTTGGCTACCTGCTAAGCCCAGCTCGCCGTTAGAGTATGCCGTTTATGATGCCAATAGCAAAATGCTGCGTGGTTTTTTGCAGGGGGCGAAAGCTCATTTAGCTGAGCATGGAGAAGTCTGGTTGATTCTGTCGGATTTGGCTGAGCACCTGCAACTGCGTACTCGTGAGGAATTATTAGGCTGGTTTGCCGATAGCGGCCTAAAAGTGAAATACCGCCTCGATACCAAACCTAAGCATGGTCGTAGCCAAGATGAGTCTGATCCGCTATATGCAGTGAGGAGTAGCGAGGTCACTTCTTTATGGTGTTTAGAACCTGCCTAATCTTTAATAATTGATAATTAATCATTGAGTATCAAATTATGAGCCGCGACCGCGCCGTCCAACAGCGCCAACCTAAAGCGCTCGCCGTCGATGACGAGCCAACTTATATCACCGAGTTTCGTCAAGCAATGCTAGCACGTGGGCTTGCAACGCGGACGCGTAATGCTTATGTGCGCGACTTGCGCTCTTGTGAGCTGACCAATCCTATCGTGCTGACGAAATGGCAGCCTGAAGACGTGCTGCACTGTTTATCAACCCTTACCATCGAGGGCAAAACGCCGCGCACGCAAGCACGTATGCTCTCAAGCTTGCGCCAGTTCTACCTTTGGATGATTGCCAGTAATCTGCGCGAAGACAATCCTTGCGAGCGTATCAAAAGCCCCAAATTAGGTCGTCCACTGCCAAAGGATTTGAGCGAGGCCGATGTCGACAATCTCCTCGCCGCGCCTGACACTAGCACCGCACTCGGACTGCGTGATAAAGCCATGTTAGAGGTGCTCTATGCTTGCGGTCTGCGCGTCAGTGAGCTGATTAATCTATCATTAGAACAAGTCAATCTAAACGCTGGTTGGCTACAAATTACCGGTAAAGGCAATAAAACCCGCTTAGTGCCACTCGGCGAATACGCAGCAGAGGCGCTAGAAGATTATCTAACTCATGCTCGTGGTGATTTGATTGCGCATTTGAAATCGGGTAATTGCCAAGCAGTATTTTTGACCGCGCAAGGCGGCTATATGACACGGCAGAACTTTTGGTATCTATTAAAAAAATACGCCAAAATTGCCAGTATCGATAAAGAATTATCACCACATACCTTACGTCACGCCTTTGCCACTCATTTGCTCAATCATGGCGCAGACTTGCGTAGCGTGCAGTTATTACTGGGGCACAGTGATTTATCAACCACGCAGATTTATACCCATGTGGCGACGGCGAGATTACAAAAGCTGCATGCCGAGCATCATCCGCGCGGTTAAAACTGAAATTAAAGATTTATTGATGATTGTAAAAGGAATATAACGTGTTGCAAGCTCAGCCATCTACTCTGCCTACCCTAACAAAAGGGCAAAATTCTGCCCTCAAAAACCTGACCATCATGGGTTATCTAGAAGGCACGTCTTTTTTATTATTGCTTGGTATCGCCATGCCACTAAAATATATGATGGGTATTCCTGAGGCAGTAAAATATATCGGTATGGCGCATGGGGCATTGTTTATCGCCTATATTTTGATGCTACTGATTGCAACGAGCAAAATAAAGATGCCGCTATGGGCAATACCTGTCGGTGTGCTTGGCTCGTTTTTACCATTTGGTCCGTTTATCTTTGATCATTTATTAAATAAGCGGTTGGGGAAGTAGGATACGCCTTGAGCATCCATGTTAGATATTGTCTTGATTAAGGTGCGCTAGGCGCACCCTACTTCTTTTCTTCAACCCTTGCTACAATTCTATCAATCCCTAGCTGCAAACCTGCCCTTTTCTCGTTACAATACCTGCCATAGCTTATTAACCTTTTACCTATCTACTATCCGAGAATCCCATGAGCCACCCATTAAACCATAAGCCTCCTGCTGACCTATTAAAAAGCGCCGAACACTGGCGTGAAGACATTCATTTTCGCCAAGATGTGCTGGGCAAGCCGTTTGATTTTGCGACCACGTGGGGTATTTTTTCACCGCAAAAGCTCGATGATGGTAGCTTGATGCTGCTTGATTACGTGGATTTTCAAGCGGACGATGATTCGATCGATTTGGGCTGTGGTTATGGCGTGCTTGGGATCACGGCGGCGCGTGAATGCCCGAATGGTCAGCATACCTTAATTGATAAGGATTTTATGGCGGTAGAATATGCGCGCTTGAATTGCGAGAAAAACGGTCTAAAGAATGTCGATGTACATTTATCAAATGGCTTTAACCATGTGGCAAAAGACAAAGACTTTAGCCTTGTGATGTCGAACTTGCCCGCTAAAGTCGGCAAAGAGCAGCATTATCTGTATTTCCTTGATGCTTATGCGCGCATGCGTCAAGGTGGGCGTTTTTATGTAGTGACAATCAATGGTTTACGTCAGTTTATGAAGCGCTCGTTTACCGAAGTCTTTGGCAATAGCGAAAAGGTTAAACAAGGTAAAACCTATACCATTACCATGGCGACCAAAGACTAAGCTTAAGCAACTTAAAAGCTGCACAAAAAATCCCGCTAACACGATGATGTGTTAGCGGGTTTTTTTACCTAAATTTTTAGAACTATATTTTTACAATTATATTTTTAAAACTACATTTGCCGCTTCAACAAATACCCGCCCAATATCGCACTGGCGATAATCGGTAATAGCACCATTAATAACGGCGAAAAACCAGTCGCCAATGAGACAAAGCCAACCAAGTCTTGCACATAACTAAACAGCAAGCCAAATAGCAATGCCACGACGATGCGTAAGCCCAAGCTATGCGTACGTAGTGAGCCAAAGACGAATGAACAGGCAACAATCACTAGCGATAAAATCGATAATGGTGACAGCAGCTTTTGCCAAAAGGCCAACTCATGACTTAACGAGCGCGTGCCTTGCTGGCGCATAAATTGGCGATGCTCATATAATTGAGTCAATGACAAATCTTCGGCCTTACGAGTGAGTAAATACACCGACTCAGGCGCGAAGGGCAAACTCAAGGTATCTGACGGTGCGATAGCTTGGCTACTCTCAAAGCCCTGACCAATCATCAGCTTGGTCATATTATTCAGCTGCCACTCGTAACGATATTGCTCGCTCGGTTTGCTGCTATTAGTATCTATTGCTTCGCGGCCGATATATTTGCCGCCCTCGGCATGAATAGCAGTTTGCAGATTGCCATTATTGTCTAAATGCCAACGTTTAACTTCGCCGATATTGCCTTTCACATCGGCATAATCGATATACAAAATATCGCTGCCATCTGGCTTGGCACTGCCGTCTTTTGCACTCTCAAAGCGTGGCTGTACTGTCCAATAACCGCGTACCGAGGTGACAATCGAGCTATTGTCTTGATCGTTAATTTCTTGCGCTAATTGATTGGAATGCGGTAGGACAAACTGATTAATCACCAATGCCAATAGCACAAAAATCAAGGCCGGCTGCAATACCCAACTGACGATACGATAAACGCTGACGCCAGCGGCGCGCATAACGACCAGCTCGCTTTTATTGGCTAGTAAACCCAAACCAACCACCGCACCAAGTAACGCACCCGTTGGGATAAATTGCTCTAAGAAGTACGGCGAGCGATAAAAAATATATTTAACCGCCTCGCCCATCGTATAGTTATCATCTAACGAATCCAGCTCAGACAAATAAGAAAATACCAGCTGCAATGCCCACAAGCCTATAACCGCGCCGATGATGGCGAGCAAAGCATTAAGCTTGACGTAACAGCTCAGCACTTTTAGATTGGTTGGTTTTGGCGCAAGTTTTAGCTTATGGCTTGGCGAATTTGGCTTTGATGAATTAGAATTTGATGATTTAGAGAATAAAGCGCTCATTAGGATTGTCCTCCTTGTGAGCCATTGCTTTTATGGTCAATATTGCCTTGATGCTCGCTGACGGTTAACAGCTCATCTGGCTTGCGAAAGCGCAAACGATGTTGGACGCGGCTGCCCCAATTCATATAGAGCGCCAATACCATAAAGCCTAATACCAACCATGCATACGCCCAAACGCTAACACTGCCTTTACTCACCGCATTTTTGAGAGAAATAATACCCAGCGCACAGCTGACAAATAACAAAATCGACGGAAACAAGCGCAACCAGCGACCTTGACGCGGACGTACTTGCGCCAGTGGCACGGCAAGCATCGGTGCAATAATCATGAGCCATGGCAAAGCAAGACGATAGCCAAGCTCCCCTTGCGCCGCTCGAAGTGCGTTTTCACTATTCACTGATGTACTGCCCATTGCGGCTTGCCATAATGGACCAATCGCTTGGGTTTCAATATTGGCTTCGGTGATGACTTCTTTGGAGGATTCGGTCAAGGTAATACGGTAGCGATCAAAGCCCACTTGATTGTATTTTAAACTGCCCGCGCCGACTTCATAGCGGCGACCTTGGAATAAGTCCAATTGGGTAACGCCGCTACTGCCGGTATCTACTTGCTGAGCGCGTTTGGCAAGGGTAATGGTATCTTTACTGATAGCATTGTTGCTTGTAAGCGCGTTTGGCAGCTCTGGGATATTTAATTGCTCAGCGGTTTCTGGGTCGATATTATTATTTACATCAGCGGCCGCGTTTTTCGCCGTACTGCCTTTGGCTTTAGGCTCAGATTGAATCAATATCACATCTTGCAATTGCTTTTTATCATCGCTCAAGCTGCCGACATACAAATGATAATTGCCACTACTGATAAACTGATTGGGACGTATCAAATCAAAGGCACTGGTCAACGCTTGCTGTTGCCACACGCTCTCCGATGAGCGTACGCCCCACGGTTTTCCAACAATAGATAAGGCCGCCTCTCCAACAAATAATGCCAATATCAGCGGCGTCATCAACCGCCCAAGCTTACCACGCGACACGCCGCTGGCATTAATCACCGCCATCTCTTGGTCGACGTATAAGCGCCCGAATACTAGCATGAGCGCGATAAAAAATGCCAATGGCAGGATAAGCTCTAAAAAGTAGGGCAAATTATAACCAATGATGGTAAATAATAAGCTGATGTCTAAATTGCCTTCTGCGGCAATACCGAAATAACGGATTAAGCGGCCGCCGAGCATCATCACCACTAAAAACCCCAACACCAAAGCGGTCGTTGAGGCAACTTGTTGAGTCATATAGCGGCGTAATATCACAATAGGCACTCTTTAGAAAAAGGTTGGTATGCGCACAATTTAGCGCAGTTTGACTGGCGCTATGTTATAAACAGTAGCGATAAAGATAACCGCTAATCCTAGCATATTTTGCTCAAAAATGGCTGTGAAATGTGTTGGAAAACATTGCATGCATCTTGCTATAAGCCTTGATTGTTTGGTTCATAATAGCTAAAACTAACAAAGCCTACAGCGTATATTATTTATAAGAATACCTTAATCTATGGATGAATCTGTTAACTATTTACGCCGTATGTTTGCTTTATACTATTCAGCAAAGTTTGTTTGTCCTTGGTATCCTTTGCCGCGCTTTTTTAGGTTTTGTTGCTAAACTACTGTTTCTGCCAAATTTAAATGGTACAAATACTTTAAACAGCACAAATAAATAGGTAGTCGATTCAAAAAAATATAGAATTGCTATATGGATAGCGACGCCGCGCTCGCTGCGCACTCGCCTCGCAATATGCTACACTATTGTGCTAGCCGCATAAGTAACGGCATTTAAAAAGTATTATTTTAAAAAGCACGAATACATTAATAAAACACGCATTTCATAACTCTAATAAGGATAACTATATGAATATTAAATTAACGCAAACCCTGCCAAAAACCCATACACAAAAAATACTTAAAAAAGAAGCCAAAAGTAAAGACGCTGCCTGTCTTGTGGTGCTCATCGATGATAAGAAAAACATCTTAGCTGAAGCGCAATTGAGCGATTATCAAAGCCGTATTGCGCAATTGATGGAAGTATCACATTTTAATGGTAAAGCCTGCGAAACCGTCGCTGATTATGCGCTCGCTGGCGACAAGAAAACCACGAAAGAAAACCCAGTACAGCTATTACTCGTTGGTGTGGGTAATCTTGATAAGCTTGGTCACAGCGTATTGCAAAAAATCGCCAATACCATCTATCAAAGCACGCAAAAACGTGTTGACTCTATCACCGTTGCTTTAGGTGATGCTTTAGAAGAAAATCATTTCAGCCAGTTTGCCCTTAATTTATTGGCAGCAAGCTACCGTTTTGATAAATACAAATCTGAACAAAGCACGCCTGTTTTAACCGACATCTATTTATTGGCTGACGAGTCATTAGAAGCTGCGTTAACATTTGCCGAAGCGGTATTCGCTGGTCAAAGCTTGACCCGTGATGTCGCCAATGAGCCGGGCAATATCTGTTTCCCTGCTTACATGGCGGAACAAGCCGAAGCGCTTGCTAAAGCTTATCCTGACTTATTAAAAGTCACCGTCTTGGGTGAAGATGAGATGTCAGCGCTGGGTATGAACTGCTTCTTAGCGGTTGCCCAAGGTTCAGCCAAAGAAGGCAAATTGGTATTGTTAGAGTACCGCGGTAAATCTAACTTTAGCGCTAAAGTCGGCGCTAGCAAAATCGCCAATAGTGGTGCAAAAGTAACAGGCGGTCTAAAAGCCTTGGCGGATAAATTACCGACCAAAGCTGCTAGTAAAAAATCTGACAAAAACAGCGATGTAAAAACTGTCAATGATGATGCGCCTATCGTCTTAGTCGGTAAGGGCGTGACCTTTGATTCAGGCGGTATCTCAATCAAACCTGGTGCGGCGATGGATGAGATGAAATTTGATATGGGCGGTTCAGCATCGGTACTTGGTACGATTAAAGCTTTATGTGAAGCGCGTCTCCCGATTAACGTCGTTGGTGCGCTTGCTTGTGCGGAAAACATGCCATCAGGTGATGCCACGCGCCCAGGCGATATTGTCAAAGCCATGAATGGCAAATCGGTTGAAATCTTAAATACCGATGCCGAAGGTCGTTTGGTGTTGGCCGATACGTTATGCTATGTACAGCGCTATAATCCAAAAGCCATTATTGATGTGGCAACGTTGACCGGCGCTTGTGTGGTTGCCTTAGGTCACGTGCGCTCAGCGGTATTTAGTAATGACGAAGACGTGTTATTTGAACTAGAAAACGCCAGTCATTTATCGGGCGATTTAATCTGGCATATGCCGTTAGATGATGAGTATCAAGCGCAGCTTGACTCGCCTATCGCTGATATGCAAAACATCGGTGGTAAAGGTGGCGGGGCTATCACAGCCGCTTGCTTCTTATCGCGCTTCGTTGAAGAAGGTCAAGCATGGGCGCATTTGGATATCGCTGGTACGGCATGGAACTCAGGTAAAGACAAAGCAGCAACTGGTCGCCCTGTTCCGCTATTTATGCAATACCTCAAAAACATCGCAAACAATGCCTAATCCGCTATCAATAATCTATTGGTAAAATACCAATTTATGAAAATGAATTTATGAATATCAGTTTTTATATTTTAAGTGAGAGTAAAGCCCAAGATATCTTGGGCTTTATTTGTCAATTGACCCAAACCGCGCTGAATAAAAGCGCTCAGTCGCTGTTGATTCTCATTGATAAAGATGATGAATTGCTATCGACACTTGATGAGGCGCTATGGTCATATGATGCCGCAAGCTTTATACCGCATCAGCGACTTTTGCACGCTACTATTTCTGAGCCTAAAGATGCTAGCAAATCTGTGCAAGAGAATAACGAGGCATTAGCTCCTGTTTTACTTAGCAGTTATATGCCAGCGGATTTTAAAGGTATTGTCCTAAATACCACCATCCATCCTGTCAATCGTTTTATGGCAGCGACCAATAATGCCCAGCCTACTCGGGTGCTTGAGCTGATAAAACCTGACCCTGAGAGTACGCAAGAAGGTCGGCATAAATACAAAGCCTATCAACAATTGGGCTACGAGCTGACCCATTTTAAGGTTTAGCTATAAAATCCCTTTATTTCTCGTCCTAAAAAACACTTCTATTTTTTCACATTGCGCACTTTTACTTCACCTTATGTGTTTAGGTAGGCATGGGTTAAAGGTAGGCGTTTATCTTAAAAAAATGCTACCATCCTTCGATTACTTTTCCGTTCTATTATAAATTTTATATTTATTGACAAAGTCGAGGGTGTATAGATGCGTTCATTGATTGCGATGTACCAGCGTATAGGGCTGGTGCCGCTTATTATTATCGGTTTAATATTAGGCGTTTTGATTGGCTGGCTGGCACCAAATATCGGTGTTGCGCTGGGCCTATTAGGGACGCTATTTGTCGGCGCGCTAAAAGCAGTCGCGCCGATATTGGTCTTTATTTTGGTCATGGCAGCGATTAGCCAACATCGCAGTGGCAATGAGGTGTATGTCAAACCGGTGCTGATTATGTATATGTTTGGCACTTTTTTGGCAGCACTGACCGCCGTTGGCGCAAGCTTCTTATTCCCAACCGAGCTGATATTGGTCAATGCCAACATTGAGCAAGTACCCCCTGCTAACCTGCAAGAAGTACTCACCAACTTGCTGATGAATTTGGTTGCCAACCCTGTGCAGGCCATCGCTGATGCCAATTATATTGGTATTTTAGCGTGGGCAATCATCATTGGTTTTGCCCTACGTCAAGCCAGCGATACCGCGCGAGCCGTGGTCAGTGATTTTTCTGATGCCATCTCGCAAGTGGTCAAATGGGTCATTGCGCTAGCGCCATTTGGTATTTTAGGCTTGGTTGCCAATACCGTCGCTGAGACAGGCTTTGCCGCCCTAGCAGGTTATGCGCGCATCTTGATGGTACTGGTCGGTTGTATGTTGTTTATTGCGCTAGTAGTCAACCCTATTATCGTCTTAGTTAAGACGGGTAAAAACCCTTTCCCACTGGTATTTACTTGTCTGCGTGAATCGGGGATTACCGCGTTTTTTACCCGTTCATCAGCCGCCAATATTCCGGTTAATATGAACCTTGCGCGTAAATTGGGTCTACACGAAGACACTTATTCAGTCACCATTCCGCTAGGTGCAACCATCAATATGGCGGGTGCGGCGATTACCATTAACGTCTTAACGCTAGCAGCAGCGCATACACTTGGTATCGAAGTAAGCTTTGCCTCAGCGCTACTACTAAGTTTGGTCGCAACGATTAGTGCTTGCGGCGCTTCTGGTGTGGCTGGTGGTTCTCTACTTTTAATTCCATTAGCTGCGAGCTTATTTAGTATTCCAAACGACATCGCCATGCAAGTGGTGGCAATTGGCTTTATCATCGGGGTGGTACAAGATTCCGCTGAAACTGCCTTAAACTCATCAACAGACGTCTTATTTACCGCTGCCGCTGATCCAAAATATGCGCGTTAGTTGTTAGTTATTGACGTTGGTTTTAATGAAAAACCGTCATTTTTAAAGCGGTATTTGTAATAGTATAAAGGGTCTCATTTAGAGACCCTTTTTTATGGATAATAATAAGACGTTGGCTATTTTAAATGCTCGACGTCTACTTCAATCACCGGCATCTGCATATCAAGCTGGCGCTTTAATTGGCGCAGCTGCTCAACCTCATCTAGTAACTCCAGTATCAAACCAATCGCCGGCACGCTGGCTTCAAAGTCGCGGCTGAGTCGCGAGGCACGGCGTACGGTTGTCAACTGATAACCGGTAAATTGCTGACGCTCTGGTACATCATATTCGATAATATTTTCTTCAAGCAATTCGATGACCCATTGGCGCTCTTGCCCACAGGCAGATACAAGCTCATCTAGGCTCAAGATAATGTCGGTAAATTCAGGCGAATGTTTCATAATGATTATCCTCGTTTGCGCTTTATTTTATCGTATGGTCGTTATCTCTATTACAGGGCGATTATTCATAATTCATCACAGTTAAAAACTGATAGCACCAATCGTTAATAATAGCTGTCAACATCAGACGTTAATACCCGTCGTTAACGACTGATACTGGTATCAGCAAACGCTTCTTTAAGCTGTTCATAAGCTTTTATGGCCGCTTCGCTGCTGACATCAGGATTGACGATGTTTAAGGTCAAATATAGATTGCCGGCTTGCTTCGCAGGAATACCTTTACCCTTTAGGCGTAAATTGCTACCTGATTTGCTGTTTTTAGGAATCGTCACCCCAAGCGAGCCAGCTGGAGTATTAACGGTGATTTTTTCACCGAGCGCCGCTTCCCAAGGCGCAATATTAACGGTTTGATAAACATCGGCGCCTTCAATACGGATATTATCAGCGTGACTGATTTTAATCTTTAAAAATAAATCGCCGTTTTTACCACCGCCGATACCAGCTGCCCCTTGTCCTGCTAAGCGGATTTGCTTGCCATCGGTGATGCCTTTAGGAATTTTGATTTTAAGGGTTTTATTTTCATAATCGACATTACCATTCGCCTGACGCACGGGCACATTTAACTTGATGCTATAGTCATCACCGCTATAGACCGAGGCCAAATCCACGGTAATCTCTGCATGTTGGTCTTGACCTTGACTGTCTTGCGCGCCAAAACCGCCGCCAAACTGCTCAAAGCCGCTGCTTTGTGAGCGGCCACCAGTTTGTCCACGCGAACCGCGACCAAAGGCTGAAAAGATATCATCGAAGCGAAAACCGCCATTGCCATAAGCTTGACCTTCACCAAACTGATCTTTGATGTCTTCCCAGCGAAAACCACCTTGGCCGCCAGCGCTCGCAGATTGCCCACCAAAACCGCCGAAGCCACCAGCGCCGCCTGCACCAGCAAAAGGATTGTCTAGCATGGCATCGTATTCTGCGCGCTTGTCTTTATCCCTGAGGGTTTCATAAGCATTGTTGATTTCCGCGATTTTATTATCAGCGTCTGGATCATCACTGACGTCAGGGTGATATTGGCGTACCAGCTTACGATATTTCTTTTTAATCTCAGCATCGCTGGCATCTTTTTTGACGCCCAAAATGTCATAGTAATTTTTCTCTGCCATGTTATTTTTCCTCAATATAAAAGCCTGTGAATAAGACTGCTATGCCAATATAAACGAAACGATGGACCGGTTTGTATGAGAGCGATATAACGCATATAACGTCTGGTCGTTATCATTGTTATTGTCATCTACATATCATCATAACAATAATAAACCGCCAACAATACCAACCCAAACTGTTAGACAAATAAATAGTTACCTTAAGTATAAAGGCTATATTTATAAGTAATAATGGAGATATTGTTAACAAAATTAAAGAGTGGTTAAGAGGATTGAGCAATGGTGAATCATAGATTTGCAGGCATAACAGCGCCCTTTTGACCTTAGTAGTTCTTTTACATACCTGTAAGGGTATAACAAGCTCTTTCTTGTAAAATGCCTTTATTATTTGTACTCGCAGGGAGTATGGATAACATAGGCAAGAGTATCTGTCTATCTCATCAACAAGAAATAGGTATTAAATGTCTTATTTAATCAAGTCTTTAGTCATCACTTTATCACTGCTATTAAGTATGACCGCTTTTGCCGGCAACACCAGTTATTACGGTAGTAAGTTCCATGGCAAACGTACCGCAAGTGGCAGTATCTTCAACATGAACTCCCTCACCGCCGCGCATAAAACGCTGCCGTTTGGTACGAAGGTACAAGTGACTAACAAAAAGACAAAGCAGAGCGTGATCGTAAAAATTACCGATAGAGGACCTTATATTAAAGGTCGTATATTGGATTTATCGAAAGCCGCTGCTGGTCAAATAAACTGCGAACTTTGCACAACTACTATGAAAATACTGTCTTATGGAGATGGTAAATACCGTATGGAATAATGGCATAAAAAAGGGAGAGCTCAGGCTCTCCCTTTTTTTATATCGACGAGTTTTTATAGTGGCTTAATATAGTGACTATATATAGCCACTATATTAAGCGCTTAAACAATCACGCTGTCACCCTACCTTGACAATTTTTTATTGAAAACGCGCTTCCATTTCTTCTAAATTTGTCATCGCTAGCAACAGCTTATCTTCATTGTCGCTATGCTGCTGCTGGAGCGCAGTTTGCTCATCTAACAACAGCAATAAATCAGCTTTGCGACTTTCTTCGTACAACTCAGTATTGGCAAGCTTGGTTTCTAAGATGGCCAATTTTTCATCAATTTTAGCCAAAGCCTTTTCTGTATTTTCAATCTCACGGCGTATCGGTGCGGTGAGCTTACGCTGCTCAGCGGCCAATTTGCGCTGCTCTTCTTTGCTAATCAAAGGCTGAGCGGCTTTATTACTTGCAGGTGCAGTTGACGCTTTACTGCTCACTTGGTTGCCTGATTGGCTGGTTGATGGTTTGGTTATTTGACTGTTTGCCGAACCTGTATCTGTTTCACGTGAAACAGATTTCTTATCGTCTTTTTTGTTCTTTTTCTTACCGGTATTTTTGTCCGAGGCATTTTCTTGTTTGCGCTTTTCTGCTAGCCATTTACCGTAGTCGCTGATATCGCCATCGAACTCGTCGATTTGGCCGTCATGCACTAAAAACAGCTCGTCGCAGACATTGGCAATCAGCTCACGGTCATGCGATACCAGCACCACTGCCCCTTTAAACCCTTGCAGGGCGATGGTCAAAGCCTGACGCATTTGTAAGTCTAAATGGTTGGTTGGCTCATCGAGAACCAGCACGTTTGGACGCTGCCAAACGATTAATGCCAAAGTCAAACGCGCGCGCTCGCCACCAGAGAATAGCTCACTTGCTGTATCGATACGGTCGCCGCGAAAGTCAAAACTACCAAGGAACGAGCGCAGTTCGGCATCAGAGGTTTTACCTGCTAGGCGGCGCAGCATTTGCATCGGTGTCGCTGCCGCATCTAAAGTATCCATTTGATGCTGATTAAAATAGCCAAGCTTTAAGGTGTCAGAGACGCGATAGCTGCCTGATAAAATACCAATTTCACCAACCAAGGCTTTAATCAAAGTCGATTTACCAGCGCCATTCATTCCCAACAAACCAAGGCGGGTGTCAGGCGTCACTTGGACGTTGGCATTATGCAAAAGCGGCGTCTCGCTATAGCCGATATCAGCATTGCTCATTTCTATCAGCGGCGAGCTCATATTGGCCGGCTCATAAAAGCGAAACGAGAACGGATTGTCCGCCATCATCGGCGACAGCTCTGCCATGCGCTCAAGCTGCTTGATGCGGCTTTGCGCTTGTTTGGCTTTACTGGCCTTGGCACGGAAACGACGAATAAAGTCGTCCAAATGGGCTTTGGTCGCTTGTTGCTTCTCAAACGCTTGCTGCTGCTGCGCCATACGCTCGTGACGGGTACGGATAAACTGCTGATAATTACCCGTATAAAGGGTGATTTTTTGTTGTTCGACGTGCAAGATATGACCGACGGTGGCGTCCAAAAACGCTTGGTCATGCGAGATAACAATCACCAAACCGGTATAAGCATTAATCCAAGTCTCAAGCCAAAGAATGGCATCCAAATCCAAATGGTTGGTTGGCTCATCAAGGAGCATTAAATCGGCGCGGCTCATCAAGGTTTTGGCAAGGTTTAAACGCATACGCCAGCCACCCGAGAACCCTTCAACGGGCAATTCATGCTGACTGGTCTTAAAACCAAGACCTGCCATGATTTGGGCCGCTTTGGTCGGCGTCCGATAGCCGTCAATCTCATCAAACTGCTGATGCAAAACGCCAATCTGATCGTCACTGACACTGCTTAAATCATTTAACGCCGCATTAATCTCATACCACTGCTCATCACCGCTTAGCACATAATCTATCGCCGTCTGCGTGCTCGCCCCGACTTCCTGCGCCATGTGCGCCACCTGCCAGCTATCAGGAATGCTGACTTCGCCTCTATCAAGCGTCACTTCGGTATCGCCGGTGCCCATTTGCGTCAATAATAAGGCAAACAAGGTCGATTTACCGGTGCCGTTATTGCCCGTCAAGCCAATTTTGTGGCCCGGATGGAGCTGAAAGCTTGCCCCTGCAAACAACTCACGACCATCACGGCGAACGCCAACGTCTTTAAATTCGATCATATAATTTCTTCATCTCAACAATAATATAAAACATAAGGCAATAAAAACATCCGTCTGGCATGTTTACAGGCGGCTATTATTTCAAACGCTTGGCGCATAGGCAAACGATTAAATAACTATTTTAAATTCAACCCTTTATACAGCTAAAAACCACTTGCTATCATAATAGCTTACGAACGATTAAAAATTTGGTAACTAAAACCGCTATTTGACATGTAAAACTACTATATAGTTGCAAACGCTACTGTCACCCTTGACAAATCAATCAGCACCCCAATTATGTTATACTAGTAAAATACTATTGACATCATGCAGTTAGGTGTTCGAAATTGAGCGTTTAAAGTTAAGTAGCGGCCGTATTGCTATTCACCAAATTGCCATGCCACAATAATGTTTCAATACTAAGTTACATTGCTAAAATGTTACATTGCTAAATGCCTTAACAAATATAAAAAATTTTACCGTAGCCTAGGCGTTATCAGCCGCTACTTATCAGTCGCCCTATCCAGTATAAATAGACGACCTCGCAGAAATAAAAAACAAATCATTTGATTTTAGCAACTGAGGTAGATATGAACGAATCAGCCAATCAATTTAATCCAAGCACAAGTCAACCAGTCGACCCAACCGCCTTAAACTTGACCGACAGCGCGGCAAAAAAAGTACGTCGCCTACGTGAAGAAGAAGGTGACAGCAATCTTATGCTGCGTGTCTATGTGACGGGCGGCGGTTGTTCAGGTTTCTCTTATGGCTTTAACTTTGCCAATGAGCTCAATGAAGATGATGCCAATTTTGATAATGACGATGTGACCTTAGTCGTCGATTCGCTAAGCTATCAGTATTTGCAAGGCTCGACCGTCGACTATACCGAGGGCTTAGAGGGCGCACGCTTTATTGTCACCAACCCAAACGCCACCACGACCTGTGGCTGCGGTTCATCGTTTTCTCTTTAAGCAAGTCGAGTTAAATAAGTCGAAATGACGGCTTTATCTTAAAAGCAATATAGTATTGTTGGGATAATTTAAGTATACAATCGTAAACTGAAAAAGTCGTTTTTGACCGATAATCTGGTAAAAAGTGGCTTTAATCGGTTTACGATTGTTTTTTTATGGGGATGTGCTTAAATACCGCCTTCTTTTGAGTAGCTAGTCTAATCAATCTGTTGTATGAGTGAGCGCTTAACCTGTTTGTAAAGCTTATGCTTGCGAGCCTTTTATTAAAAGATTGTTGTTAGAAGATTTTTTATTAAAGGATTTTGCTCATAAAGAATAATCACTAAAAAATAATCCTACCTCTATCCCAAATTATTAAGGCATACCCTCATGGCGAAGTTATCACTTGACGCATTAAATGACATTGACGGCTTTATCGCCGCCGCCCTAGTAGACAGCGAATCTGGTCTTGCAATGGCTACTCTTGGTTCTGGTATTGACCTTGAGCTAGCAGCGGCTGGCAACACCGAAGTACTACGCTCTAAGCGCAAAGTAGCAGCAGCGCTAAATTTAGATGAGAACATCGAAGACATTCTTATCACTTTGAGCAAGCAGTATCATTTGCTACGTCCATTAGTACGTAATGACAACTTGTTTTTATACCTTGTACTTGACCGTCAAAAATCAAACCTTGCCATGGCGCGTCATATTCTAAAAGGTTTTGAGACTGAACTAGAATTTTCGTAAGCCTGTTTATATTAAGTAATGAGTTATCTAAAGCATCTACCTGATAAGTAGATGTTTTTTTATTTTTTAGGTATTTACTTTAAGCCATTAGATTTGGTTAATAACTGCGCGGAGCCGCCATCTTTACAAGTCAAATAACCGTTATTTGAGCGCCAGTGAAGCTTACTGTATTTGTAATTGTACGTGGTTTTTGGGGCGGCTTTGGGCTAAACTGACGTGATTCTATAACCCATTTTTTCGGTTGCACAGCGATTGCGTGGCGACCGACCATAACTAATAACAACAGATGACTATTATGAGTAATTTTGCGAGCAGCTTTGTCGATTTTAAAATTCCAAACTGGTTTGATAGCAAGCATTTAAGCGGCATGCTGCGCGGTATTGAAAAAGAAGGGCTGCGGGTTAAACCTGATGGCTACTTGGCACAAACCCCACATCCAGCCAAGCTTGGCTCCAAGCTCACGCATCCATTTATCACCACCGATTACTCTGAAAGTCTGCTCGAACTTATTACTGACCCAAAGACTTCTCCAAAAGAAACACTAACCATGCTGCGCCAATTGCATTTATTGGTTTATCAAGGTATGCCTGAAGGCGAGCTGATGTGGCCATTGTCAATGCCGTGTATGCTGTCATCAAAAGATGAAGATATTCCGCTAGCAGACTATGGCAGCTCTAATACGGGTAAGCTAAAAACCCTCTATCGTAGTGGACTTGGTATCCGTTATGGTCGCCGTATGCAGACGATTGCTGGTTTACATTATAACCTGTCATTTGGCGATGATTTATTTGCCGCATGGCAAGCGCAAAGGCCAAACGCGCAAGATTTGACCCTGACAGAATTTAAAAATGACAAGTATCTGGGATTGATTCGTAACTTTAAACGTCTGACCAGTTTGGTACTGTACTTATTAGGGGCAAGCCCTAGCGTTTGTCCGTGCTTTGTGTCAGGTATCGACCATGATCTTGAGCTGCTCAATGACTCAACCTACTATAGACCGACGGCGACCAGCCTACGTATGGGCAAGCTTGGCTATACCAACAGCGTGCAAGAACATCTCGATATTCGTTATAATAATTTGCCCGAGTATATCAAAGGACTGCGCCGTGCGATTCAGACCCCGCATGCAAGCTTTGAGAAACTTGGCTTAGACGATGCCGACGGTAATCCGATACAAATCAATGACCATATTCTACAAATAGAAAATGAATACTATAGTCCGATTCGCCCCAAACAAATCGCGATGAGTGGCGAGAGCCCAACCGAAGCGCTTGAGCGCCGCGGTATCGCTTACGTTGAGTTTCGTGCTATCGACCTTGACCCTTATAGCGATATTGGCATTCGTTTATCTAGCGCCTGCTTTTTAGAAGTGATGGCATTATACTGCCTGCTCAGTGATTCGCCAGAGCTCATGCCAGCAGAAGAAGAAGCGTTGGCGGTTAATGTCGAGCGCGTGGTCAACGAAGGTCGCCGCGAAAACTTGCAAATCATTAATAATGGTGATGAGCAAACCCTTGAAAGCTGGATGCTTATGCACTTAAGCCGTATGCAGCCATTGGCAGAGCTGCTTGACGCGCATTATGGGGGTAATGAATATCGGACAGCGGTTGCCTTGATGCAAGGTAAAGCGGGGCATCCTGAGTCAACCATCTCAGCACAAGTGAACTCGGATAGTGAACGTTTGGGTAGCTTGTGGCAGCTTGGCTTTACTTTAGCAGAGCAGCATCGTGAGTCGATATTACAGCAGACGTTGAGCCCAAACACCCAAGCCAAATATGAAGTACTGGCGGAAAAATCTATCTTGCAGCAGGCAGAGCTTGAAGCTGCCGAAACCGAAGATTTTATGGAATTTTTACAACAGTACCGTTAATGGTTGATTAATTTGACCTTTTAACAGTCTACTTTTTGTTAGTTTTATCCTATATCAATGAGCACTTTATAAGAGTATTCGCCCCATGCGACAGCTGACCACTTACCGTAATCTACAAGTGTTTTTAGTAATCATGGCCGTGATCGGCATGAGCTTTGCGCTATTTTTCTTACAGCGTTATATGGGGTTTTCGCCTTGTCCGCTATGTATCTTTCAGCGCATCGGTCTGATGATTATGGGCGGCTTTGCTTTGATTGCCGCTATATTTGACCCAAAATCAAAAATCGTCCGCTTACTATTGTGGCTTGGCAGTTTGGCAGGTATTGGCTGGGCAGCAGTAGTTGCCGGTCGGCACGTATGGCTACAGCATTTGCCCGCCGACCAAGTGCCCTCATGTGGACCCGGCTTAGATTATTGGCTTGATACCCTACCGATGCAGCAAGTATTAAAAGAAGTATTTGCCGGCTCTGGTGAATGCGCGTCTATTGAGTGGACGTTTATGGGTTTGAGTATCCCTGAGCAATCTTTGATTTTATTTAGCATTTTGATATTGGTACATGTATTAATTTTATGGCGTATCGTGCGCCCTGCACGCTAACCTGCTTCTACTACCCTTATGAGTAGCCAATAACCGTCCTGCATCAATGCATGGACGGTTATTTTTTTGGCTCATATTTCAGGCGTTTTTAGCACGGTTAAAGCCATAGCGTTTAATTAACGACACGCTCTAGTCACTTTTACACTTTGATATATCCAAGGTGTTTATTTACCCTATTGGAATAACGGTAGTCTTAATTGCGCTTTAAACGTATATAGCTGGTGTTTCCAAAGCCAAATGGCGAAGTGTGTTATCAAAACCATGAGGTTTATCACATAATTTAACGAAGTGAGTGTCGCAAGCGCTGCCTGTTGGCGCTAAGATTGTCCCTCACAATTTCTTTAACTTTTACCAAGACTTTAATTAGTTATCCTACTGACAAGGCTTAAACCCACTATTAAAAAATGTTTTTTGGTAACGCTATGATTACTATCTTACCCTACTCCTCCGCTGCAATTACCGCTATGAGACGCTGTACGCGCCCCTTGCTAGCACTGCCGCTCTGTTTGCTACTCATGAGCTGTGATAGCGCCTCATCTTCTACGACTGCCAATAACACAACGACGCAAGGCGCTCAGACTACCAATAGTGTCGCTCTTGCTGACTTGCAGGATATTGATGTTCAAAACAATCTGACCGACGATGCAGTGGATGAGGCAAATAATGCAGAAGGTCAATCACTGATAGCAGCAGCAAATTCAAATGACAACAGTCGCCGCGCGCCGATGATTTCGGCCGCCAGTAGCGACAGCAGCTTACAAGCCACCTTGATGGGCGATTATGGCGGTGTGGTACCGTGCGCTTCTTGCGATAATATCGAGATTACCTTAAATTTATTCGCTGATGGCTCTGTACTAAAAACCAGTGTTTTTAATGATGCGGCGCCGACCGTTCCGCCTTTGTTAGAATCAGGGGTTTATCGCCAAGATGACGATAAAATCACCATTGTTTATGAGAGAAAAAACATCGAAACCTATAAAATCAGTGACAACCACTTGATTATGATGGACGCTGATGCCAATCTTAACGATGACTACACCCTTTCTCGTAAATAAATAACTGCCTACCTCAGCCAAATTGAGAGTCCACACAACGCCTACCGACTAGGCGTTTTTTATTGGTCATCTTATGGTGTTTACTTTACAATGAGGCTTTGATTATTGAGCTACCTACCGAACTGCCAGCTCAATAATCACTGTTGGCTGACACTCAAGCTCAATCTCCTTTTTTCAAGCGTGTACGGAACGTCTATGCATATTCATATTCTTGGTATTTGTGGTACTTTTATGGGCTCGCTGGCGTTACTGGCGCGCAGCCTTGGGCATACGGTCACAGGCTCAGACGCCAATGTTTATCCGCCGATGTCCACCCAACTTGAAAATGCGGGCGTGACCATTGCCGAAGGTTATTTGGTCGAGCATTTGCAGCCAGCGCCTGATTTGGTAGTGGTTGGGAACGCTATGAAGCGTGGCATGGATGTTATCGAATATATGCTCGATAGCGGTCTGCGCTACACCTCAGGGCCGCAGTTCTTATCCGAGCAAGTGTTGCAATCGCGCCATGTCATCGCTGTGGCTGGTACGCATGGTAAAACCACCACGACCACCATGCTGGCGTGGATATTACATTATGCCGGTATTGATACAGGGTTTTTGATTGGCGGTGTGCCCTTGGTTAATACGAGCGATGAACACCTGCAACAAGTCTTTGCCCATAGCAGCTACTTGGGTGCTGAAAAAGTCGCTGATGGCAGTGGAGAAAAAATCGGCTACTTCGTTATTGAAGCCGATGAATACGATTCAGCGTTTTTTGATAAACGCTCAAAGTTCGTCCATTATCGCCCGCGTACCGCTATTTTAAACAATCTTGAATTTGACCATGCCGATATCTTCGCTGACCTAAACGCCATCCAAACCCAGTTTCACCATATGGTGCGCATGATTCCAAGTAGCGGCAAAATCATCATGCCAGCGGCGACCATTAGCTTAGAGGAGACTTTAGCAAAAGGTGTTTGGACGCCAGTTTGGCGGACGGCGGTTATTGATAAACAGTCAGTTGATCATAAAAAAGACGAGCAGAATTTACAGCACACTAACGACTGGCAAGCCGAACTTATCAGCGCTGATGGCGGTCAATTTAGCGTCAGCTTTGCAGGGAACGATGAGCATACAGCGATCGTCGATTGGTCGATGAGCGGTATTCATAACGTCAATAATGCGCTAGTTGCGGTTGCCGCCGCTTATAATGTTGGTGTCGATATTAAAACCGCCTGCGCAGCATTATCCGCTTTCGCTGGTATCAAACGTCGTATGGAGCTGATTGGCGATGTCAACGACATCTTGGTATTTGATGATTTCGCCCATCATCCGACCGCTATTACGACTACCTTAGATGGCGCTAAAAAGAAACTGGCAGACAGACGGATTTGGGCGATTATCGAGCCGCGCAGCAACACCATGAAAATGGGCATTCACCAAGACAGCTTGGCTGAATCCGCCGCCCTCGCCGACCATACTTTATGGTATGAACCAACCGGACTTGAATGGGGCCTAAAAGACGTCGTTGATAATGCCAAAGCTAACAAGCCCAATATCGCAAGCCAGCAAGTATTGTCTAGTACCGAGGCGATTATTAGGTATATTATTAATAACGCTCAAGCGGGCGATGCGATTGTCATTATGTCGAATGGCGGCTTTGAAGGGATTCACCAGCGTCTATTGACCGCGCTGCGCAATAAATAAATCTCCACTTATATAGCAAGCGTATTAAAGACTGATTGTTTCTAAAAGCATAGTTCGTTAAACGAGCTATGCTTTTTTTATAGCTAGTTTCCTTCCTATAGATAGCTCCTTCAACGTTTATAAGTCCATATAATTATTTGAATAATTTACACATGATAGTAATCAACACTTTGTTACGTTAGCGACTTTACTACCTTTTTAACCTGCCGTTTACCTATTTCATCTGCTTGATAGCAAATATGGCTTTTTTCTCACATAGCCCGTACACAGATAACATTTCGTCGTTACTTTTTATAGTGGCTAATGATTACAATGAGTTCATCAAATAAGTAACAGATTATAAATAACCATATAAATTAAAAACATTAGGAGAATAACAATGAGCTTTATTTGGATGATTATCGTAGGTTTGGTCGCAGGTTTATTGGCACGCGCTATTAAACCGGGCAACGACCCGATGGGTTGGATTATGACCATCGTATTGGGTATCGTTGGTGCGATGCTTGGTGGTTTTGTCGCCGGCTTAATCGGTATCAATGCTGATGGCGGCTTTACCGGACTTATCTTCTCAGTAATCGGTGCGATTATCTTACTGTTTATCTATGAGATGATTATGAACAAACGCCGCGTATAACAAGCGCAAGCCATTACTCGTATTAAATTAGAGCATATGAAAAAGGTCTTACCCAGCGTAAGACCTTTTTTAATGACTGCATTTTCTATCTGAATTATTAATAGTCAGTTTTTCTTATGTTATTCCTTAAGCATAAAACACCTTATGTATTGATATGCATTACTTTTGCCCCCATTTATCTTATAATATCAGACCTATTTTATCTTTATCATTGAGGTGAGCCTTATGGCGTTACTCCCTATTTTAAGCTATCCTGACCCGCGCTTACGCACGATTGCTAAGCCTGTCAAGGAAGTTACGGCTGAAATCAAAACCTTAATCGCCGATATGATTGAGACGATGTATGATGCCCAAGGTATTGGTTTGGCGGCAAGCCAAGTCGACCGTCATATTCAGCTTATCGTCATGGATTTATCGGAAGATAAAAACAGCCCAAGGGTATTTATTAACCCGAAAGTCACGCCATTGGTAGAAAAAAAGCAGCCTTACGAAGAGGGCTGTTTGTCGGTGCCTGAAGTCTATGATAAGGTTGAACGTCCAACCAAAGTACGTATCGAGGCTTTGGATGAAAATGGCAATAAAATTGATGAAGAAGTCGAAGGCTTACTTGCCGTCTGTATCCAACATGAAATGGATCATTTGAATGGCGTCATCTTTGTCGATTATTTATCGCGTCTTAAACAAACGCGGGCGCGTGATAAAGTGCGTAAAGTGCTTAAAATACGCGAAAAACAGGGCGAGCAAATCGCGGATAAACAGCCACAAACCACCAACTCTTAATACATTTATATTTTAAGCCACGTTTGTTGTCCTATCATTATCGTTAAAAATAATGGCTTTATGATGATAAGATTGGCTTTTATATCCTAACGTTTTAATTCTCTGCTATTTTTATTCTCCGACATTCACTGTCTTCATTAAAGGTTTCCCCACCATGACCATGATCAAAATTGACCAATATTTTGACCCTGCCGGCTGGCAGAAATTTACCAAAGCTGCCGAAGGTCGCGAAACCCCGTTTTTGGTGGTCGACTTAAGCCGCATTAAAACAAAATATGCGGAAATGGTTGGGTTTTTTCCAAAGGCAAAAATCCATTATGCTATGAAGGCAAGCCCTGCGGTTGAAGTCATTAACTTATTGGCTGAGCTTGGGTCAAACTTTGACTGTGCGTCTATCTATGAGCTGGATCGGGTGCTTGATTGCGGCATTGAGCCATCGCGTATCTCTTATGGCAACACCATTAAAAAAGCGCAGCATGTCAAATATGCCTTTGAAAAAGGTATTGATTTGTATGCAACCGATTCTGAAGCGGATTTAAAAAATATCGCTAAGCACGCGCCTGGTTCAAAAGTATTTGTGCGTATCTTAGTACAAGGCTCTGAAACCGCTGAATGGCCGCTATCACGTAAATTTGGTTGCCATCCAAATATGGCGATTGACTTGTTGATTCAAGCGCGCGAATTGGGCTTGGTGCCTTATGGTATCTCGTTTCACGTCGGTAGCCAGCAAAAAGACGTCGCCGCTTGGGATGATGCGCTCGCCAAGGTCAAATATATGTTCGACTGGATGAAAAATGAGGAAGGCATTAAGTTACAAATGATTAATTTGGGCGGCGGCTTTCCGGCAAACTATATCAGCGAAGTCAATCCGGTCAAAGTCTATGCAGAAGAGATTACCAGTTATTTGACTGATGACTACAATGAAGATGAGATGCCAGAGATTATCCTTGAGCCTGGTCGTTCATTGGTTGGCGGCTCGGGTGTCTTGGTCAGCGATGTGGTGCTGATTTCGCGTAAATCAGATACGGATTTGACCCGCTGGGTATATACCGATGTGGGCTTATTCCAAGGCTTAATCGAGACTCTAGGCGAAGCGATCAAGTATCCTGTCTATACGCCTAAAATGGAAACCTCAACCAGCGAAGGCACGGTTGTATTGGCAGGGCCAACGTGTGACTCAACCGACATCATGTATGAAGAAGCGGGTTATCAGTTGCCAGAAGAGCTAGAGATTGGCGATAAAATCTTTTGGTTAACCACGGGTGCTTATACCAACTCGTATTCGTCGGTCGAGTTCAATGGTTTTCCGCCATTAGAGGTGGTTTATATTGATTAATTTTTAACCAATTAATATCAATAACAGTAACAGTAACAAAGCGCGGTACTGCTTATCACAGTGCCGCGCTTTGTTATTTTTGCTTCGCGACAACATTAATAATCAGCTACTGTACCAATAATGAAATAGGTACGCTATTACTGCTATTTAACGTCCTATTACTGGCATAACCTGAGCTTTGGCTTTGATTGTTTTGTGAGATTTGTCCAATATTGACCCACTGCCCACGTGGGACGACAATGGTGCTATTCAATATTTGCCCTTGCACGCTATTATTATAGCCATAGCGATTATAAGAAGGATTAGCGCGCACGAGCTGTTCTTCTACTTGGGATAATGTTACTTCGACCTGCCCGTTCGGTAGTAGCCTTGGCATCACCGTAATCCCTTGCGTCGTCGGCAATAATACTTGCTGCTGAATAATAATTTGCCCCGCTAGACGTTTATAGGTTGGATAGCTATTGGCAATATAGCTTTGGTTTAATGAGTAAAGCATGCCGGTGCTGATGCTTGCTGCGCTGCCAGACAAGGTTTGTACTTGATATAAATTATTACTTTGTTGTTGGCTATTACTTTGGTTGATTACGCCAGTACCTTGAATACCGTGATTACTAATAACAACCCGACCTTGCTGGATATTACCTTGGGATTGCCGACTATTACCGACACGCACAGCAACGGTCAACGCCTGCGGTTGACCGTCAATCTGATTGAGTAACTGCTTTACTTTTTGATAATTAGCAGCCGTGGTATGTAATACGAGCTTATCTTGATAAGTCGACACCGTACCGCCATCGCGACTGCTACTTAACTCTTGACGCACCGCTGGTAATAAGCGCTCGCCACCATAGGTATGAATCACATAAGTTTGATAAGCGGCCGCTTGTACGACGATTGGCAATACCGTTAAACTTAAGGTAAATACTATCGGACGCGTATAACTTGTGGTTTTGGTAGCTTTTATCATAGCCAGCGTGCGGCCAAAACTTGTTATTAGATGTTCGCTAAACTTATTCATGTCTGACTCCTAGCAGTCATTTTGCTTTATCAATAAGTAACCGCTACCAAACCATCAGTGAGAAACCTAATTCTTTAGGCTTTAGTCATTTAAGCCTAAAACATCCTGCATGTTATATTGTCCAACTTCTTGCTTAATCACCCAAGTAGCCGCACGCACCGCACCAGCGGCAAAGGTCATGCGCGCTCGGGCACGATGGGTAATTTCAACCACTTCACCATCGGCGATAAACATTACGGTATGATCACCGATGATTTCACCGCCGCGTATCGCATGAATGCCAATACTACCAGCTTCGCGCTCACCTGTTTGCCCTTCGCGGCCATAAATGGCAACGTCTTTTAGGTTCTGTCCGCGCGCTTCTGCAACCGCCTCTGCCATCATATATGCCGTGCCCGAGGGTGCGTCGATTTTGTGTTTATGATGGGCTTCGATAACTTCTACATCGGCATCATTGCCAAAGGCTTTTGCGGCCATAGCGAGCAGCTTTAAGGACAAATTAACGCCCGTTGAATAATTACCCGCATAGACGATAGCGATTTGCTTACTGGCTTCTTTTAATACTTGCTCTTGTTGCTCATTAAAACCTGTAGTGCCAATCACCATCGCAACTTTATTCGCAGCGCAGATTTGCATATTTTGTTCGGTAGCATCAGGCAAGCTAAAATCAATCAGCACATCAATGTCATTAATAACGGCTTTTAAATCATCGACAATCTGTACCTCTAGGCGACCAATCGCTGCAACTTCGCCAGCATCGGCGCCGACAAGGCTTGAGCCTTGACGCTCAATCGCGGCATTTAGCGTGGTTTGTGGGTTGTCCTGTACGGCTTCAATTAACATACGTCCCATACGTCCGCCAGCACCGATGACACCAACGTTAATAGTTTGCTCTTCTGTTTGTTGACTCATATCTTGTCCTAAATGTTTTATTTTCGATAGATTGGTTATTAAATTTATGAGGATAAGTTTAGCAAATATAATGGTTAAATGGTTTTTTATAGCATCACCAAAAAGGCCTATTGTTTCACATGAAACAATAGGCCTTATAATGACTTAAACAGTAGGGCTTAGCTATCAATCAAACAAATCACCAATCTTTTTGAAGAATGACTTTTTATGGGGTGACTGCTGATGCTTGCTGTCACCATCAAGCGTATCTTGGAATTGACGTAACAAGTCTTTTTGCTCGCGCGTTAGATTCACTGGCGTCTCGATGACCACACGGCAAATCAAATCGCCTTTCATCGTCGTACGTACTGGCGTCACGCCTTTACCGCGCACACGCAGCAATTTGCCACTTTGCGTCCCTTCAGCGACCTTGATTTTGACTTTACCATCTAAGGTTGGGATTTCTACTTCTTTACCGAGTGCCGCATCAGTAATGCTCACTGGCACGTCCATATAGAGGTCAGCGCCTTGACGGTTAAAGACGTCGTGCGGTTTCACACGTACTTCAACGTATAAGTCACCGTTTTGTACGCCAGCGCCGCCCGCTTCGCCTTCACCTGCTAGGCGGACACGGTCACCATCGTCAACGCCCGCTGGGATAGACACTTCAAGCGTGCGCGATTTATCTTTTACGCCGCTGCCATGACAGTCAGAGCAAGGGTTTTTAATCTGTTTACCAGAGCCGCCACACTGCGGACACGTCTGCTGCACGGCAAAAAAGCCTTGCTGCATACGCACTTGGCCTTGACCATGACACATCTGACAAGTGACCACATCAGAAGCGTCTTTTGCGCCTTTACCATCGCAGGTATCGCACGGCGCAGGTGCCGTAAAGCTGATTTCTTTTTTACAGCCGCGTACTGCTTCTTCTAAGGTCAGCTCAATGACATAACGTAAGTCTGAACCGCGGCGTGAACGGCTACCGCCGCCGCGTGATTGACCAAAAATATCGCCAAAGTTGCCAAAAATATCGCCAAAAATATCTTGGAAATTGCCACCGCCGCCAAAACCGCCACCGCCCATGCCGTTTTCAAACGCTGCGTGTCCCATGCGATCATAAGCTGAGCGCTTGTCTTCATCGCTTAATACTTCATACGCCATCGACGCTTCTTTAAATTTGTCTTCAGCATCAGGATCATCAGAATTGCGGTCAGGATGGTATTTCATGGCCAGCTTGCGGTAGGCTCGCTTAATTTCCTTGCTGTCAGCGGTCTTACTGACACCTAATACTTCATAAAAATCGCGCTTACTCATGGGCTCTCCTATCGTCTTTACAGTCCACCGATCGGCCGATTCATCAACCCAAGTCAATCTTCTCCTTTGCACTGCACGCACCTACTTACAGGTTTCACATGAAACGTGGTGAATAGGTAGCAAAAAGAGGATAACTTATGAATCTTACGAGCAAATACGGCGGGATGCTGCTTAGCCAAATCAATTATCAAAAGTTTGCGCTATTTATGGAGATGATGGCGGGATTTATCAAGCACTGAGGCGTCTAAATTATAAATTATGAGGCTTTAAGCCTTTTAAAAAAGGATTTATTAAGAATTGCACAAAGGTTTCCATACCTTTATAAGGCGTAGGCGTGCTAATATTTAGCGCGATATTGATATATATATAAATACTGTTTTTAATTTTTTAATCATTAGGTTTGCGCTAAGGTCGTATTTTTATGAAAAAGCTGATTGTTTTGTTGATTGTCATTGCCGTCGCTATCTATGGCGGTTCGCCTTATTACAGCGCTTATCAGCTTAAAAATGCCTACGATGCCAAAGATGGTGCAACGATCGCAGCGGCGATTGATTATGAGCAGGTGCGACCCAGTATTCAAAATCAGCTGACCAGTCAGTTTGCAGTGACCATGACCAAATACCCATTGGTCGCCGAACTTGGCGGCGCGCCATTATCCGAAGCGGCCAATGGTTTTATCACTCAAGCGGTCGATGGCGCTATTACCGCGCAAAATATTGAAAAACTGATTAACACCCAAGGTCAAGCCAATACCGCGACCAAGGAGCTTGCCGCAGCATGGGCGATAGCCAGTAATCAAGTTGATTTAAAAAACCTGATTCAAAATCTAATCATTCAGCGCGGTGACGTCAATGCCGTAGTCAAAAACCAGATGCAGCAAATCATGCAAAAACAAGCGGCCGAGCTTGAGCAACAAGCGGCGCAAGGTACGGATAGTGACAAGCCAAAACTGGCTTATTGCGGGATTAACTGCTTTACCATTAGCGGTCAGGTGAAAGGTTATCCGCTGACTATTGAGATGCAGCGCGATGGTTTGATAAACTGGAAAATCGTTGATATTGTTTTACCGCAATAGCTGTTACTACAATAGCTGTCACTGAGATAGACTGATAAAATCGATCATTAAGCACCATTAAAAACTGCCCTATGGACATCGCTCATAGGGCAGTTTTTAATGGTTACTTTCTATGTTATAGACTTTTTAATAATCAGAGCTTTTAATAATCAGAGCTCTTAATAAACAGACTTCTTAATCATTTACTCTATACCCAAGAACTCTAAAAACTCTGGGCTCTCAAAGCTTGCTTGATAAAGAACACCGTCTTCGCGGTAAATAGCCGGCGTTGCCATGACCGCAAGCCCTGCTGATTTTTCACGGTTAGGTGTTACATAATCGGCTTTACAGCTGGCTGGTGCCGGCGTCATTTTACCTTGTAGCATTGCTTTATCAAAAGCTGTGCGGCGGCTATCCTCACTACTCTGACACCAGATAGCGCGCATTTGCTCAGGCGACTCTTCATAGATTGGATAACCGATGGTTTTTACCGTCACGCCTTTGGCATTGAGCATGGGTAGCTGTTTATGGAGACGGCGACAATAAGGACAATTGACGTCATTAGCGACATAAATAACCGCTTTCTCAGGGCTAGTCGCAGGATAAGTAATCAGTTGGCTGTGGTCTAAGGTTGCAAATACCGACTGATTTTTAAGGCGCTCAAAGTTGCTATCAAGCCCGATAAACTGACCGTTTTCAATCACTGATATCTCACCATCGGTGATATATTGCCCATCGTCTGATAATAGAAATGGCACACCTTCTAGTGTCGCACCCCAAATGACTCCCGGCACGGCGGTATAAAAGAACGGCGTTTTAGTACTCATGTTTTTAAGCGCGCCCATATTTGCCAATAGGTCAGATTTTAGGCTGGCACTGACGGGCTTGCCCACTTGCAAGCTGCTGCTACGCGCTGGTGTTTCTGTGACGACGCGTTTGCTTGGATTCTTTTGTAGCTCGCCTTGGATGACATATTTGCCTTCTTTGGTGATATGCAGCGGCGGCTGGCCTACCAAATTCACTTGATACATATTGGGTAACTTAGAGGGCACAATAGAAGTGATTTGCGTTTTGATACCAGCTTGGCTCAGCAGTTGGCGTAATTGACTATCGACAGCTTTGCTCACACTGCTAGACGCTTGCGTACTTTGTATACTTGCACTATTTTGCGGCGCTTGGTTGACATTATTTTTGATAGTGTCAGTGGCGCTTTGCTGCGCACAAGCGGTGGTGGTCAATAATATGACACTCATTAGGCTGGCGGATTTTAACAGAGAGAATTTCACAGAAGACTGTCCTATTGATTTTTAATAGCAATACTTTAAAAATGCTCATTATTAATAAAGCTGACTATATTATGTAAAAATATAGATTAAAAAAAAGATAGGCAGACTTTAGCACAAGGGCAGTTTTTGCAAAGTTTGAAAGCCTCAATTTTGCAAAACTGCTACTTAGCTTTAAGAGATAGGCAACACAGACAGTAGCCAAGGAGTATAACGGTAAACAATGGACATTAAAAAAGCAGCGCACTTTTTCATGGCTGCTTTTTTTGCAGAAAATTTTATGACTGTTTAAGATGCAGCAGAGCCTAATTTTAGAATTTAGCCACTTCTTCTGGCGTTAAGAAACGACTGTCGCCTTTATCCAAACCGTCTAAGGTGATATGACCAATGCTGGCGCGATGCAGCTCGGTGACTCGATTACCAAAATAGCCCATCATACGTTTTACTTGATGGTATTTACCCTGCTCCAAGGTCAAGCGTGCATGGGTTTCATCAATAAACTCAAGGGTAGCAGGCTTGGTTTCTTCGTGGTCGCCTTCTAAGAGGATACCTTCAGCCACTTCTTTGACCGCATTGGCTTGCGCGTCGCTGTCCATGGGACTTGCTAATGTGAGCTCGTATATTTTGGCATGCTCATGTTTAGGGCTGGTCACGCGGTGCAACCAACTGCCATCGTCACTGATAAGTAGGGCGCCCGTGGTATCGACATCGAGGCGTCCTGCAATACGCAAGCTGCCAAGCTCAGGTACCGCGATTAACTCGGTGACGATAGGATATTCTTTGACTTTTAAAGAGCATTCAAAACCTTCGGGTTTATGGAGCAAGATATAGCGATTACCAGTCGCAACCGACAATGGCTCGCCCGCCCATAGTACTTCATCGTTGACGATATCGACATGCAGCCCTGGATCTTTGACCACCGCATCATTTACCGTCACTTCACCGGCGTGCAAAATCCGCTTTGATTCTTTGCGCGACAGCTCAGTGGCTTTACTTATAAATTTATCTAGACGCATACGCTTAACTACCATTCGTTTTATACTACCAACCTCGTATTAAAAGCCAACCATACAAGTACGGCTCTCGCGCTTGTCCGCTGTCTTAAACAGTGAGAAGTGGTACTATAATAAAAAATTAAATGAACACTGCGCCCAATACGGCAGGCAGTGAAAGTTAAGTAAGTTTACCATATCCAACCTAGACCTGATGAAATATGAGCTATCAAACGCTAAAACATGCGGTCAGCGCGCGCTTAGACATTAAAAAGTCTGAGTTTATTGCCTACGCCTATCCTGTGACCTCGCGCGAACAAGCGATGTTTCACGTGGAATATTTACGCGCGCAATATGCCGATGCGCGTCATCACTGCTGGGCGTATATCATCGGTGACCCCGATAACACCACCAGCGCAGGTTTTGACGATGATGGCGAGCCCAGTGGTACCGCAGGACGACCGATATTAAATGTCTTACAGCATAAATCTATCGGCAACGTGATTATCATTGTCGTCCGTTATTTTGGCGGTATCAAACTCGGTGCAGGCGGTCTAACTCGCGCTTATGCAGGTTCTGCGCAAGCGGCTGTTGATGAAATGGTTCTGCTACCCTACGTGCCGATGGCGCAAGTGCAAATAATCGCTGAGTTTGCCACCGAAGCACAGTGCCGCTACGTGGTTGAGGACTTGGGCGGTCATATTGATGATGTGACTTATAGTAAACAAGTGACCTTGACCGTAACGCTTGCTGAAGCAGATATCGATCGTTTAAAAAAGCGGCTGGCGATGGATGGGCGTGTCTTAGAGTCGCTATAATTGATAAGTATGTATGCAGAGCCATTTTTCTTAGTTCTTCTGAGTGGTAGTTCTAGATGAATTGCTTTGAGTGACCATTCGTTCACTGAGCGTTCACTGAAAAGCATTGGTTTTGGCAACCGCCGTCGGTATGATAAGGCATTGATTGTTAAAGACGATTTTAACGATCATTCATATAACCACTAAATAAGAAACCTTTATGCCAACATCGAAAACACATAAAACCTTTGCCCCTGCCCCTTTTAAACCGCCGTTTTGGCTAAGCAATCCACATCTACAAAGCATTTTACCCAAGTTTTTTGCCCCAAAAACGCCGACTTATCGCCGCGTGGTCGAAAAAGACTCTTTGGATGAAAGTGATATTGCTTATGACTTTTATGATGCTCATCCTATAGACGCCCAGTATATAAACTCAGCAGAAAATGGCGAACTTGAGCAAACGCCATTAATCGTGCTATTTCACGGTATGGAAGGCAGTAGCGACAGTCATTATGCGCGCGCGTTGGCATATCAGATGCATGCGCAAGGATGGCACTTTGTCGTCGCGCATTTTCGTAGCTGCGGCGGTATTCCTGCGAGCGGTCGCGTCTTTTATAACGCCGGTGACACCGGCGAGCTGCATCATATGCTTGAGAACTTGCGCAAAAACTTTGCCCATATCTATGCGGTAGGCGTGTCCTTAGGCGGTAATGCACTGGCAAAATATATGGGCGAATATGGCGACAAAGCGCTCTGTGACGGTGCGGCGGTGATTTCAGCGCCTGTCGATATGTCGTCTGCGGCGCTTAGTATGCACAGCTTTTTGAGTCACCGTATTTATACCCCGTATCTGCTGAATCCCATTATCAAAAAAGCCTTGGCGAATGACATTACCAAAGATGAGATTGACTCCATCAAAGCGGTCAATCGTATCAGTGACTTTGATGATATCTTTACTGCCCCGCGCCACGGCTACCGCTCTAACAACCATTATTATCACGCCTCATCGGCGCTGCCTTATTTGATAAAAGTGACTAAACCTTTATTATTAATCAGCGCTAAAGACGACCCTTTCCTTGGGTTTACCGCCACGCCAAACGATGTCTCCGATACTGTCACGCTTTTAGAAACTGAGCATGGCGGACACGTGGGCTTTATTCGTTATAACGTCGATAAAGACAAATCCACGCATCTTTATAAACAATCCAGATTTGATATCAATTGGTTGCCTGAAACGGTCAGCGCTTATTTTGAGTCTATTGGCGTAGCGTCTAACCATTTATAATGAGATTTGCCACTCTGCCAAACTTTACTTTTTTTACTTAACCTTTAACTCTTTGAGACTGCGCCATGTATCCATTTATTCGTTATGCCAGTACCATCGCTCGCGCCGCACTACAAGTAAAAAAGGGCAATACCTTAACGTTTAAAGATACCAGCGAGATTAGCTTTCGCTGTCGTCTGAGTGACATTGATAATTTCTTGGAGATGAATAATGGTCGCGTGCTGACGCTTTATGATATGGGGCGTACCGATTTTGCGGTACGGAGCGGACTTGGAACACAGCTCTTAAAACAGCGTTGGGGTTTAGTGGTCGCTGGTAGTACCATCCAATATCGCAAACGCATTCGCGCCTTCGATAAAGTCACCATGAAAACACGCATAGTCGGCTTCGATGAGCGCTGGATCTATATCGAGCAGTCGATGTGGGTCAAAGGCAAGCCTTGCTCCTCTGCCCTACTACGCACCGGCGTCACCGAAGGCGGCAAAGTAATCGAAACCTCGTGTGTCTTAGCGGCGCTAAATCAAGCAGATTGGGAGCTACCGCCGAGCGGCTATGTGGCAGAATGGATTATCAGTGATGCCGACCGTCCGTGGCCGCCAGTGGGTTAGGATACGATTGTTCGATAAGCGCCTTACGGTCATCAGTGGTGATGACGTGGTTGGGTTATTGATGAATGCGAAAGGGTTTTTGCAGTTGAATTAAGCAGTAAGTAAGTTTAAAGAAATGGGTCAGTTTTTTCGGTCATCGCCTTGATGATTTAAAAAGCTGACCTTTTTTTATCAATTAGTGAGTACTAATCTTAAAAAACATTGGTTTCATAATAGAAATCCACTACTTTTATTGCATAACTAAATACACATTCTCTAACACGCGTATCCCTCAGCTTTGTTAAAGTAAGTCATGCAAATTTTCTCATAACATAACAAGGACGCCCGTCATGACCTTACTAAATACCTTTGATTTAACCTACCCTATCGTACAAGCACCGATGGCAGGAGCAACCACGCCTGAGCTGGCAGCGACGGTAAGTAATTTTGGTGGACTGGGGTCATTGGGAGGCGGAACGACGGCGCCAACGGTTTTAAATGAGCACATTAATATCCTTAGATCGCTCACCGACCGCCCTTTTATGATCAATCTAATGGTGTTATCTGAGCACGATTCTACTACCTTAGATAGCAAAATGCCTGCTTGGTTAGACGAGTATTATGAAAAAAACAACATAGACATGGCGTTACCTGAACATCCCGCATTTAATTTTTCTGAGCAGCTACAAGTGCTGTATGACAATCCCGTTCCTGTCGCTAGCTTTACCTTTGGTATTATCAGCGCCGAGCAGGTGCAGGGCTTAAAGGATTTGGGCACACGCGTCATCGGTACTGCCAATCATCCGTTGGAAGCGAAAGCATGGGCAGATATTGGTGTCGATGCGGTCTGTATTCAGGGCTCAGAAGCTGGCGGTCATCGCGGTGGTTGGTTGCCACAAAGCGCAAACGATCCATTGGGTTTACTGACGCTGATTAGTCAAACGCGTGCTTGCACCGATATTCCTTTGATTGCAGCGGGCGGTATTATGACGGGGCAAGCGATTAAAGCGGTGCAAACCGCTGGTGCTGAGCTGGCGCAAATAGGCACGGCTTTTTTGACCACCGATACATGCGCTATTAATGATACGTATAAACAAGCGCTGCTTGATGCCAGTCTGGGTAAGCGCAGTAGCGAGACGCGATTAACGCGACTGTTTTCAGGTAAGCAAGCACGCGGATTGTTAAATGACTATTTGCGCGATTTTGGTCAATTTGAGAGCGCGCATGAGTTACCGCCCTACCCACAATTAAATGCCATGACCAAAAACTTGCGTGCTCATGCAAAAAGTAACCTCAATGCTGAACATCAGTCTTTATGGGCAGGACAAGGGGTCGCGTTGGTCAGACAAGAAAGTACGCTTGAATTGCTAGAGCGACTTGTCAAAAATTTATAGCTTAAACGACTTCATTAAAATCTTATAGAAAATAAAAGAAACATCAGAGCATCTGGTGTTTCTTTTATTGTCTATAAGATAAATACTTTCAACCAATCCCTAACGCTGTGCGTCTACTATACTTCTAAACGCTTTATAATCGTCTGCCGTTTGTTCCACCGCCTCAATCATCGGTACATGACCAATCTCTGGCATCATAATCACCTGCGCTTGCGGGATGATTTTTTTTATGAGATTGACCGTTTCAGGTTTGATGATCTGATCTTTATCACCCCAAACGACGAGCGTCGGAATATTATATTGGGCGATGATTTTGGCGCGCTCTTCGACATTATCGGTGACGATTTGCTCCAATATTTTGGCGTCCAGCTCTTTATTTTTGATACGTTCTTGGGCAAACACCGCTTTGACCGATTTTGGCAAATATGGCGGCTTATACATGACAAAATCATACATTTTGTAGAAATCTTCATTGCTATTAATCAACAGCGGATTGTTCTCTAACGTCGCGCCTTCTAACGATTTAGGAATACCAGCTGACCAAAAACCTGCGCTATCGACGAGCCATAAACTTTTGACGTCTTGAGGATATTTTGCTGCGTAAGCTACACTGATAGCGCCGCCCATCGAGTTGCCGCCGATATGAATATTGGACGCCAACCCTTTGGCTTGCAGCAACTCATGCAAGCGCGTCGCTTGCGCCTCCGAGCGATAATCAGCACTCACGGGTTTGCTCGACTCACCAAAACCAAGCAAATCAGGAATGATGAGATGATAACCTTCTAACTGACGCGCGATACGGGTAAAGTTGTCTTTATTACCGCCAAAGCCATGAATGAGTAATAACGGCTCGCCAGCGACATTGCCGTTTTCGGCATAGACCATCTTATCGCCAGAGGCCAATGTCAGCGCTTTGATTTCTAAATCAGACTTGTTACGCTCATATTGGATAATCTTTTGCGTGGTATTGACCGCTAACTGATTGGGCGCGGTGGTACAACCGACCATAGAAAGACTAAAAAGCGCGGCAAGAGCTAGGCGTTTTAAGAGCATCGAAACATCCTTGTTATAGTTATTAGAGAAAAAAGTTAAAGGCGGTTAAATCGTAATCTTAGCATAAGACTATTAAAGGCTAGTTTATTTAGTCAACAATTTATCGATGTAATCGGTAGCCTTGTCGTATCTATCCTCATAGTTGCCGCTGATAATGTGATAGTGCACCCCAAACTCATTTAATAAGGACTTTAGAAATTGATTGTTTTTATCGCGAACTTGCACTTCACCAAAAGACCTCAAGCCGTCAGCGACCCACTCAATATCTGTTTCCAAAAACAACCACAAGTCATAATCTTGTAGTTCGGCGATTTCATCAAGTACACTTTGTCTTATACCCAGATAAGCCATCGAAAAAAACTGGGTCGTAATTGCTTCTGTATCCACGAAATACACCTTGTTTGCCGTTTTTCTAGCTTGCCTCTCATGATATTTATGTTCATAAGCAATCTGGGGAAAATCTTCAAGCAAGACAATTTCAGCGTTTATTTCCTCATAAAACTTGCGCCCTGCTTCTTCGACATAGCAAGTGTCGTAACGATGGGCTAAATTTTTTGCTAATGTAGTTTTTCCCGTACTTTCTGTACCAACGATAACGACACTTTTGGCAAAACAAGGCTTTACCGCGTCGGGCAACATATCCCAATACTCAATCGCGCCGTCACGACGTAGCTGGCTTGCGGATATAGGATAAAGCTTACGGACGGCGTCGATGACAATATGCCTTGTTTTAGGATATAAGTCATCGAAGTAATCACTATAACTTGGTTCAGAACTAAAAATAAAATCAATGGGCTTGCGTATTAATGCTTTAATCCTATCAGCGCAGCTTTGCCAGTCAGGCTCAGCGTTAGCATGAGCTTGGGAATAAGCATTAGTACCAACATCGATATGAGTATCAGCATTTTTCTTAATATTGGTTTCTTCTATTGCATAGACGTGCACATTATCCATCTCTTTAGTAATTTCATGCCACCAACGCAGTCTTTGCTCCACCGCTATCGGGGCGATTTTACTTTTATGAAAATAAACCTCACGCTCAAACATCACGTTATAAGTCACTATGAGGTAAAGCTTATCGACCATAGCTGCCGCTTTGCGCATCGCATGCACATGCCCTTTATGTACTATTAAGAACTTGCCACCAAACATACCTATCGTTTCTTTTTTCATATTGTCATTGTTTACTCTCGATTAGCTTTAGTACTACTACTGCCTATTAATACATTATATAAAAAAACGTTACCAGTCTAACCAAGATAGCACAGACAAGGTCATCTATAATGAGGGTTTTTATGTCATAAAATACAGCCAATTTGGATGGCGCACAAGGATAAACATTGAGTAAAACAACTGCCTCTACTGCCAAAAGCCGGGACCTCACCCAAGGGTCGATTGCCAAAACCATGCTGCTATTTGCTTTGCCAACCCTTGGCTCATCAGCCTTGCAGTCGTTGAACGGCTCGATTAATGCCGTCTGGGTAGGGCGGTTTTTAGGGGAAGAAGCGCTGGCGGCGACGGCAAACGGCAACATCTTGATGTTTATCCTCATCTCCTTCGTTTTCGGTTTTGGTATGGCGGCGACTATTTTGATTGGTCAAGCCATGGGACGCCGTAACGATACGATGGTGAAAAGAACCATGGGCACGGCGCTGGGTAGTATTATTCCAATCAGTATATTGGTGTCGGCAATCGGCTGGACATTTGCTCCACTGCTTCTTAACCTGCTCGGTACGCCAGCAAGTGCGGTAGAGCTTGCGCTGACCTATCTGCGGATGATTTTTGTAGCGATGCCTGTCACTTTAACTTTTACGCTGATCATGATGGCACTACGCGGAACGGGCGATTCTACCACGCCGCTTTGGTTTATAATTATTTCGGTGATTATCGACCTGATTTTGACGCCGGTGCTGATTTTGGGTATCGGCCCCTTTCCTGAATGGGGTATCTTTGGCTCGGCTTTTGCAACTGCTGTCGCCAATGCTCTAGCGCTGATTGGTATGATTGTCACTATGTATTTGCGTGGTTCTGTGCTGACACTTAAGTTACCCGAGCTGCGTTTTTTACGCGCAGACCGAGATATCCTAAAGTCGATGTTTTCAAAGGGTCTGCCGATGGGGCTGCAGATGATTGTTATCTCATCAGCGGCGCTCACAATGCTGTCGCTGATTAACCGCGAGGGCGTACAGACAACGGCCGCTTATAGCGCAACGCAGCAGCTTTGGACCTATGTGCAGATGCCAGCGATGGCGCTCAGTGCAGCGGCCAGTGCCATGGTCGCACAAAATATCGGTGCCAATCAATGGAACCGTGTTGCTGGCATTACGCGTTGGGGGCTTATCTTTAATGTGATATTGACGGGCGCTATGATTGGGGTATTAAGCATTTTTGATGAGACTATTTTGGAGCTATTCCTTGGTAGTGACAGCGCCGCCGTGCCGATTGGGCGCCATATTCAGTTGATGGCGACATGGGGCTTTATCTTTTTTGGCATCGCGCAAGTTTTCTTTGGCACCATGCGTGCCAACGGTTATGTGATTTGGCCGCTGATCGTCATGGTGATTTCGATGTATCCTGTGCGCCTTGGCTTTGCATTCGGGCTTTATCCATTCCTTGGAGCCGATGCGCTTTGGCTATCGTTTCCAGCAGGCATGGTAGCAACGGCGTTGATGGGCGCAGGATTATATCTATACGGCGGCTGGCGCAAAGGTAAAAACATGCCCGCCGAAGAAGCGGCGCAAAGGTCGGAGGAGTTTCGCGCCCAAACCGGTACCAGTGCCTCGTTTCGTGATATTTTACCGACTACTGTATGGAAGCTCTCGCCTTTACGCCGTATTACAAGGCTGCGTCGTCGACTACAAAAACGCCTGCAAAAACACCGTATGAGAAGAAAACATAAACGTTCCTCGCGCGGTTTATAGGTAGTCAATGCAATGGGTTTAAGTTCAACCGTTTTAAAATTAACTATTTTAAAATCACTAACCTTAAAATCAAGAACTTAATAAAAAATCCACCGCTGCTGCTGCATGAATTGCAGTGGTATCAAATACGGGAATGGGGCTGTCTGCTTGCTGAATCAGCAGTCCAATTTCGGTACAGCCCAAAATGACGCCCTTTGCGCCTTTATCTGCTAAATTTTCAGTCACTTGCTGATAATACTGACGTGAGCTATCAAGTAGCTGACCTTGACACAGCTCCTCATAAATAATGCGATGTACCTCTGCCCGTGCGCCTGTCTCTGGTAACAACACTTGCAAACCTGCATCTATCAAACGCTGTTTATAAAAATTCTCTGTCATGGTGAACTGCGTGCCAAGTAGCGCAACTTTGGTTAGCCCTTGCTGCTTAATCGCCGCAGCGGTGACATCAGCAATATGAATAATCGGTAAGTTGGTAGCGGCTTGGACATCATCGACGACTTTATGCATGGTATTAGTCGCGATAAGCAGACCTTGCGCGCCAGCTGTTTGCAGACGTTTGCCGCTATTGGCCAATACTTTGCCCATTTCATCCCATGCGCCTTTTGCTTGCAGTATCTCAATCGGTGCAAAGTCCACGCTATGAATCAGTAAATCTGCTGAATGTAAATTGCCAAGTCTAGCTTTGATACCTTCATTTATCAGTCGATAATAGCTTTCGGTACTCTCCCAACTCATACCGCCGATGATGCCAAGCGTCCTTTGTTTACATGAGTTTTTGGATAAATGTTTTTCTACGTTCTGCGCTAAATTACTTGGATTGGCAGACATTTTTGTCATGATAGAGTTGTTTTGGATAGTGCTAAGTTTACTTCATCAGCATGAACAGCGACAAATTACTAAAACTGAATGATAACAATATAATAAGGCGAACTTGATGATTGATAATAACCATTTTACCTCGCCGTCATCACGCGTTATCATAGTCGCCGCTAAGCATGAGCAATGCTTTATATCATCCTCTCTCATCGCAAAATATCACGTTTACAGCAGCAGTGAAACGTGGCTCTCATCAAGCAGGACAACAGAATATTATGGCAAACTTCCCGACCGTCAGAATACGCACGCGGCGCAAATACTATCGGCTGATTTTCACCTTTTTAATGGCGCTGATGATGTCGACGATTATCTCGACGGCCCTGCTACTGATCAATGTAGGATTTGTCGAAGGCTTTTTTATCACGCTGTTTAACTCGTGGAAATATGCCTTTATGGTCGCTTGGCCGAGCGCCTATATTTGCGCCTATTTAATCCAAGAGCACCTGCTGAGTAG
Source organism: Psychrobacter sp. UBA6291 (assembly GCF_002439405.1). Lineage (NCBI taxonomy): Bacteria > Pseudomonadati > Pseudomonadota > Gammaproteobacteria > Moraxellales > Moraxellaceae > Psychrobacter > Psychrobacter sp. UBA6291. The sequence continues at coordinate 195,548 of NZ_DJUD01000022.1, forward strand.
GATTGAGTTTTATTAAAACCTTTATAAAAGTTAGTAAACCATAAAATTTAGTAATTTATAAACTTTAGTACATTATGCCAGCGTAAAAACAGCTAAGATAGCCTAAAACTGTTTTTAATCAGAGGCGACTATGAGCCACGCACGGCGTACTATCGAGCAGTTGCTACATCAAGGTCTTCTCCCTCTTAAAAATGCCGAGGCAGCAGCAACGCATCTAGAAGTCTATCCGAGTAAACGCACGTGGCTCGACTTTTTTAATAAGGCGCTGCTGATTATTGGCGCGGTAGCACTGGTTTTATCCCTAGTGTTTTTTATCGCTTATAACTGGCAAAACTTGGGCAAAATAGGCAAATTCGCTTTAGTTGAAGGAGCGCTGGCAATCACCATTGCGCTTTATGTGTCACTGTCTTTTAGGCGACAATTTCAACTGATTCGGCAGTTGTTATTACTTATCGCTAGTATTATTACTGGCAGCTTATTGGCGCTATTTGGGCAGATCTATCAAACAGGCGCTGATACGTGGCAGCTTTTCTTTGCTTGGGCAATACTGATTACGCCTTGGGTAGTTATCGCCCGTTTCCCTGCGTTATGGCTGCTGTGGTTAGGCTTAATCAATGCATTTTTGCTACTGTATCTGGATGTCGCAAATCTACAATTTATCAGCCATAACCTGCAAAACATCTCTCAAGTAGCCGTCCTTGCGCTATTTAATTTTATTGCCTTTTATAGTTGGCTGATTGGTTTCGATAATAAAACTTCTTCTATTCCCTATCTGTTTCATCGCATTAACGTTAAAAAATCCACTGCTCAAATAAACAGCGCTCAAACCAATTCCAGCTTGCATTGGAGCACTTATGTCGTCGGTTTCTTAAGCACGTTTTTTATGACGTATCTGGCGATTGTCACGGTCTTTGATAATGGCAATATCTGGGCAACGCTTATTGCTACCCTCTTATGGTTGGGTTGGTGCGGCTTTATGCTTTGGCAGTTTTATCAGCGCCGTCTTGATTTGCTTATGCTGACTTATTTGTCATTTTCTATCATTACTGTGGTGATGTTTTGGGTCGGTAAATGGCTATTGGAGGGTTTTGACGCGGGTGGGTTTTTGATATTAGCCTTGCTACTTATTGGCATGAGCTCGTCGGCAGTTATGTGGCTGCGCAAAGTTGCTTATATCAACAATGATGACACTACCTCTTCTATTGTTAAGGGAGACAGTGATGAATGATGAGCTGAATAATGATATCAACCATAACAAGCAACAGCCCGAGATTTTGCTATTACAACAGCAGGGATTCATCGACGCGCAAAACGTCAATGATAAGCTTTTAAATAATGCAGCTGCAGCGCCTAGCCCGTGGTTTATCAGTTTGCTTTTTGGTTTTAGTGGCGTATTTGCCAGTCTATTTTTTATCGGGTTTTTGACCTTAATTTTAGACAACACCGGTTTGCTTGATAGTACGCTAGCGGTATTTATCATCGGCGCGATATTAAGCGTTAGTGGCGGATTCTTATTTTATAACGCCCGCTTGCGCCATAGCGCTTTTTGGAATAGCTTAGCCTTTGCAGTTACGCTAGCAGGTCAAGGTTATATCGCCTATGCTTTACTAGCGAGTGAGATTACAGAGCCGCTCAATATAGTACTATTGCTCCCTGTGCAACTGTTGATGACGGTTGTCATTCCCAATTTTATCTATCGCTTATTGAGCGCGACCTTAGCCTTAAGCTGCCTGTTTTACCTGTTAAATTACTATCACTTATCCGAAATCAGCTTAGGATTATTGGCGCTAATCACTAGCGTGACTCATTTACAGCGCTATACGCTGGCTGCTTTTATCCCGAGAAAATGGCGAATGAATGCGTTAGAAATCATGAGTGCTATTGGCTATGCGAGCGCCTATGTCTTGCTCAGTATTTCCGTCTATTTTATCGCTGCGGAATATGGCAATAGTTTTGCCAGCTTTAATAGCCTTGATAATTGCGGTGAAGCCTTTAGCTATAACTACTATCTGGCCCAAGGACTATTAACGCTTGCCAGCCTTTATGCCGCTTATCTCATTCTAAAGCGCTATCACATCAAATTATTATCAGCAGCAGGACTGCTCATTAGCGCTGCGATTGTACTACTTGGGATAATGTCTATTTATGTTTCAGGCTTATTGGCCACCAGTTTGATTATCATTATCGCCACTGCCAATAGCCAACGCGTGCTGTTAGGGTTGGGCGTTATCGCCCTAGTCGGTTATATTTTTTGGTATTACTATCAGCTCGATACGTCTTTATTGGTCAAGTCTGCCTCTATGCTGGTCATCGGTATCGCACTACTTCTGCTGCGCTGGCTGCTTATCAAAGGCTATTTTGCGCAGATAAAATCAAGCGCTAACGATCATCAGGAGCGGCTGTCATGAATGATAAAATTTTGACCAAGCGCTTGCTTAAAGCCACATCAAAGACCCATTGGCTACAAAAACCGGCAGTCACGATTATTATTGCCCTCCTTGGATTGGCGCTGGTATTGGTGGTGATGACGAGGAATATTATTAAATACGAAAACCATCTCGCGACTGGCGATACGGTTTTATTAGCGCTTGCACCCGTTGACCCGCGCGGCTTCATGCAAGGCGACTATATGACACTCAGCTATGCGCTAGAGCGTGACGTATTTGCCGCCTTAAATAAAGACCCCGGTAGCTATCCTACTAACGAAGAAGGTTATGTCATTGTCGCTTTAGACCAACATAACGTCGGACAATTGGTGCGCCTAGCAGCTAATCAGTCTAAAAATCTAGCCTCTAATGAGATAGCGATTTATTACCGCATCCGTAACGGTACGATGCAACTAGCGACCAATGCTTTTTTCTTCCAAGAAGGTGATGGCGAAGCATTTGAGGCGGCAGAATATGGGCTGTTTCGGGTCAATGATAAAGGGGAGCCGCTACTGACTAATTTGGTCGACAAGGATTTTAAGGTTATTAGTCCAAAGCAGGCACATGCAGAACAAATAACCACAGAACAAACTGCTAATGATTAATGAAGCCAACTAAATGCTGCTCACTTAACGCTGACTACTTTGCTTTACCAAAGTAATATTGCGACAAGCAAGCTGGGTTTGCTACTGTTGATGGCTACAAATTTATTCGCTCGTCAAAAACATTTGAAAAAACGTAACAATTAAAAAAAGGATTTATTATGCGTAGTGCAACCTATGACCATTTTGGCAAACCAACTGAAGTATTGAGCCTCGGCGACCGTCCTATCCCCGAGCCAAAAGCCAATGAAGTGCGCGTCAAAACCATTCTCGCCTCCATCCATAACCATGACCTGCTTACCATTCGCGGTCAGTACGGCTTTAAACCTGACATGCCGGCTATCGGTGGTAGCGAAGCGCTAGGTATCATTGATGCCGTTGGTAGTGAAGTTAAAGACTTAAAAGTCGGGCAACGCGTGGCGGCTGCCAGTGTACAAGCAACGTGGGCAGAGTATTTTGTCGCATCAGCGGATATGGTGTTTCCTATCCCTGATAGTTTAGAAGATGAAATGGCCGCGCAGCTGATTGCCATGCCGCTGAGTGCGTTGATGCTATTAGAGTTCTTAGAAGTAGAAAGCGGTCAATGGGTTATTCATAATGCCGCCAACGGTGCCGTTGGTAAATCGCTTGCCATGCTAGCGGCGGCGCGCGGCGTCAAAACCATTAATCTGTTAAGAAGTGACGATGCCATAAAAGAGTTAGATACTCTCGGTATCAAAAACAATATCAACACCTCAGATGATGACTGGAAAGAGCAAGTCAAAGCGATCGTCGGTAATGATAAAATCAGTGCGGCGGTGGATTCGGTCGGCGGTGAAAATAGCGGCGATTTGTTATCGTTACTCGGTCATGGTGGCACCTTCGCCGCCTTTGGGGCGATGTCGGGCAAACCTATGGTCATCAATCCTACCCATATGATTTTCAAGCAAGCGGTGATGAAAGGCTTTTGGGGCAGTAAGCTCAGTCAAGAGATGAGTGTGCAGAATAAACAGCGCCTAGTGAATGAGCTCATCGATAGAGCAATAGATGGACAATTAAAACTGCCTGTGGAAGCGGTATTTGACTTGGCCGATATCGTAAAAGCGGTCGATGGAAAATTGCAGTCAGGCAAAAAAGGTAAGGTACTGCTAAAACCTTGAATTATTATTCATTTATTATTTAGCTAACCTTCGTTTTATTGACAATGGCAGCGTTCTTTATTAAGAGCGCTGCCATTTCTTATGGCGACTTTTTATAACCTATCTCTTATAGCCTACCGCGCAATATCTTGATAAATAGCAACAACGTTCCTTTACCAAAGTCAGGTTGCACCTCGCAAGACCCGCTTGTTAAGGTTGATGGGCAATTATCTATTGACGTCGCTTAAAAATTACAACATTGAATTAAAATAATAAAGGAAATCATCATGCGTAGCGCAACTTATAACGAATTTGGCAAACCTTCAGAAGTACTGAGTATCAACGAAAGTCCTACCCCAGAACCCAAAAATAGCGAAGTCCGTATCAAAACCATCCTGTCCTCTATTCACAATCACGACATCGTGACCATAAAAGGCGAATACGGTCATAAACCTGTTTTGCCTGCCACTGGTGGCTCTGAGGCGGTTGGTACGATTGATGCGTTAGGTAAAGACGTCAAAGATTTTGAACAAGGCCAGCGTGTCGTCGTGTCTGGCGTATCAGGCACTTGGGCGGAATATTTTGTTGCTCCGGCAAAAAGCCTTATCCCTATTCCAGACGCCATCGATGATGAAATGGCCGCCCAGTTAATTGCCATGCCGATGAGTGCGTTGCTGTTGATTGAATTTTTAAATATTAAGCCCGGTCAATGGCTTATCCAAAACGCCGCCAATGGGGCGGTCGGTGAATCGATGGCGATGCTCGCGCCTGAGCGTCATATCAATACGATTAATTTAGTGCGCAGTAAAGAGTCAGAACAAGAGCTTATCGAGCTTGGTATCACTGACAATAACGTCGTGACCGATGATGACGACTGGAAAGAGCAAGTACAAAAAATCGTTGGTGACGCCAAAATAAGCGGCGCGGTCGATGCGGTCGGCGGCAAATCAGGCGGCGAGCTGCTGTCCCTACTCGGTAAGCATGGCGCAATGGCATCATTGGGGTCGGTGTCTGGCGAACCACTGATGCTAAACCCAAGCAATCTGATTTTCAATTTGACTAAAGTTAAAGGCTTTTGGGCAAGCGATTTGATGCAAGAAATCAGCGCCGATGATAAACAGCGGTTAATTAAAGAGCTGATTGAGCGTGCCTCAAGCGGTATCCTAAAATTACCTACTGGCGGCATCTATAATTTAGACGATATTCAAAAAGCGGTTTCAGAAGACGTCCAATCGGAGAAAAAAGGTAAGATATTGATTGAGCCTTAAGCTGCTTGTGCAAAGAGCATTTACTATAAAAGCAATAAAAAAGGATTCAGACAATGTCGAATAACAAAACCTTTAAAGCCTTAGTGGTTCACGAAACCAGCAACGGTGAATTTGAAAAAAGTATTGAGCAGCGCAGTGCCAGTGACTTGCCTGAAAATGATTTATTAATCGAAGTCCATTATTCATCATTAAATTTCAAAGACGCGATGTCAGCATCCGGCAATAAAAGAATTACCAAACAATACCCGCACACACCCGGTATTGATGCCGCAGGCGTGGTGGTAAGCGATAAGTCTGGCACATTTTCCGAAGGCCAAGAAGTCGTGGTCTTTGGCTATGATTTGGGCATGGATACCGATGGTGGCCTCGCTCAGATGATATCTATCCCTGCCGATTGGGCGGTCGAATGCCCGTCATCGCTCACACTAAAAGAAGCGATGATCTATGGTACGGGCGGTTTAACCGCAGCGTTAAGTGTGCAAAAGCTTGAGAAAATGGGCGCAAAACCTGAAGACGGTCCAGTCGCGGTGACAGGTGCAACGGGCGGCGTCGGTAGTATCAGCATCGCCATATTAAGTCAGCTTGGTTATGAGGTCATCGCCTTTTCTGGCAAGCCGGAGCAAAGCGACTATCTAAAAGCGCTTGGCGCAAGCGAAGTCCGTCATCGCGATAGCATCAATGAGATCGGCGATAAACCTGTCGGTCGCGAGCTATGGGCAAATGCCATTGATACCATCGGAGGCGATTATCTAGCTAATTTGCTCAAACAGACCAAAGCAGGCGGTGCGGTCACCTCTTGCGGCTTGGCGGGCGGCGCTGAATTTACGATGACGGTATTGCCGTTTATCACTCGCGCGGTGTCCCTACTCGGTATCGATTCGGTCTATATTCCCCTGGCTGATAAAAAGGCTATTTGGGAGCGCGTCTCGACCGATATGAAGCTACCTAATTTAGAGAAGTATGCTGAAGAGATTACGCTTGAGCAAACACCTGAGTACTTAGATCGCTTTATGGCAAGCAAAACGGTTGGGCGTTATGTGGTGAATGTGCGGGGTTAAAGCTTAGGTTTTTAACAGCTAAATTTTATAAGCAGTGGCGGTGTTCTTCACTTTGGAGAGCACCGCTATTTTTTTAAATCTTATAATAGAATTTTATAAACTCCAAAAATTGCGATTTAATGCAAGAACCATAAAAATACTTATCAACTATAGTAAACTCTATTAGCTTAATAAGAAAATAAGGAAGCCATAGTGTTTGAAACAGGAAAAATCTATAACCGTCGTTCTGATATACACGGTATATATAAAGGGCAACAATATGGTGGCATAGCAACGCCAGCCGAGCATCCATATATATTTATTTTTACCGGCGATGCTGGCGGCGAATATGGCTATATTGATGATTTTGACCCTAACGGCACCTTTAAATATACGGGTGAAGGCCAAGAAGGCGACATGAGAATGACCAAAGGTAATTTGGCAATTCATGACCATCAAAAAAACAATAAAGAAATTCTACTTTTCGAATCAACATCACGAGGCTTTGTACGGTTTTTAGGGTATTGTAATTACGTTTTTCATCACATTGAAGAACGGCCAGATAGAAATGGCGAGCTTCGTGACGCTATCGTTTTTCATCTAGATATAGTTAATACTAAAAATATTGATACAGCTCAAACTCTGTCCCCTAAAGTAGTTGAAGCCCCTAAAGCCGTTTATATCACTAAGCCTAGTAAAGGTAAGTCATTACAGCAATTACGAGAGATTGCCTTAAGTTCAACATCAACCCACGCAAGCACTAAAGAAAAAATTCAATCTATTCAAAACCGTAGTACAGCCATTAAGCTATATGCCAAAAAAAGAGCTAATGGTATATGCGAGGGATGTAATGAGACAGCTCCATTTGAAACTAAATCTGGACCTTATCTCGAAGTCCATCATCTAACTAGGTTGGCAGATGGTGGTGCGGACTTACCTCAAAACGTTATTGCGTTATGTCCTACCTGTCATCGAAAAGCTCACTACTCTTTAGGCCATTTAGAATTTAATAATAAGTTAATAAACAAAGTTGCTGCTATCGAAGCAAAACTTATCGAGTAAAACTTTTATGTTTAAAACAAAAAACACCCAACCAAGTTGAGTGTTTTAACTAAAGAGAAGTGCCGCTAAATCAAATTATTTTTTCTTCTTTTTCTCAGCACGTTTTTTCTCAATCAGGGTTTGAGCGGTAGTATTTTCTTCCCACCAATCGCCCATATCTTGCCAGTAGAGATAAGCCTGCTCTTTACCACCAATTTCGATACCATAACTATTGATACCCATACCGCGTGGTCTAGGATGACGCTTTTTAAGAATTTCATGCGCCACTTCAGGCAAGTTATCTTTTGCGATATCCCACTCTTTTTCAGCCTTATCTAATTTATCTTGATAACAGTAAGCCAGCACCTTACCGAAAGCGATATTTGCAAGCATATCCTCTGGATAGTTGCCGCAAATTCGAATTATTTTCTGATACTCTTCGGTAAACATGTACCATTCTATCAGCGCTTCACGCATACCTAGGTTATCATTAGGGCAAACTTGTAGCAGCCTTTCTCCTTGCTCGCAGGCTTCATCAAAGCTCATATTGTCAGCATAGACATTTGCCAGCTGAAACAGCGCTCGCAAAAAGGGACGGTTCTCCATGATGCCCCATGGCAGCTTACTTTTTTGCCAATTAAAGTTTTTGGGGAAATACTCTAAGTATAGGCGCATACATTCGCGGCTACTCAATAGTGCTAAAAAGCTGTCATCATGCTGCTCACATAAAAAAGCTAAGTTAAAGTAAGCATCAGGGTCATTCATATTCTCTAATACTAAAAACTGAGCAATATCACGAGCCACTTCATAACCTTCTTTCTCCAGCGTCATCTGTATCACTTGGAATGAGGTTGGCGGCTGCTCATCAAAGTCTTGCATAATTTCATCTTGAAACTTGCTCATCACCTCATTCATGATGTCATCAATATCGCGACCTGCTTTTATTTCGGCGTCAACGAAATTTTTTACTTTGTTTTTTAAGAGGTTACTTTCATTATCGTTAGCTGATTTATTTTTAGGAAATTCAATAATCGACTCTTCAAACATCCATTCATCTTGACCAACATGAATTAACTTCATAGCTTATTGCTCCTTTTTGCGTCCTATTTTTATATCACATTGCAAGGGCGTGAGCTACTCCCACTCAATCGTCGCAGGTGGCTTGCTAGATACATCATAAGTCACGCGTGAGACTTCAGCGATTTCATTCATAATGCGGTTCGATACCGTCTCAATCAAATCATATGGCAGATGGGCAAATCGCGCGGTCATAAAGTCTACCGTCTCAACTGCACGTAGCGCAATCACCCACGCATAACGGCGACCATCACCGACCACGCCGACTGATTTAATCGGTTGGAATACCGCAAATGCTTGCGCAGTCTTGTCATACCAGCCTGAGCGCTCCAGCTCTTGCATAAAGATGGCATCGGCAAGGCGCAGGATATCGGCATATTCCTTTTTGACTTCGCCAAGGATACGCACGCCCAAACCCGGACCTGGGAACGGATGACGATAGATCATTTTCTCTGGTAGGCCAAGGGTGATACCAAGTTTACGCACTTCATCTTTAAACAAATCGCGTAATGGCTCGACCAACTCAAACGCCAAATCGTCTGGCAGACCGCCAACGTTATGATGGCTCTTAATGACATGCGCTTTGCCTTGATGCGATTTTGCTGATTCGATAACGTCAGGGTAAATCGTCCCTTGTGCCAAAAATTCAATGACTTTGCCATCGCTTTGCGCGCTGATTTCACGGGCGCTATTGGCGAACACATCGATAAAGGTTTTGCCGATGATTTTACGTTTGGCTTCGGGATCAGACTCGCCTGCTAAGGCGTTTAAGAATAAATCTTCGGCATCGACACGGATGACTTTGACACCCATGTTTTCAGCGAACACTTGCATCACCTGATCGCCTTCGTGCAAACGCAAGAGACCATTATCAACGAACACACAGGTCAGCTGATCGCCAATGGCTTTATGCAATAGCGCGGCAACCACTGAGCTATCGACACCGCCGGATAAACCGAGCAATACTTGTTTGTCACCGATTTGCTCTTTGAGCTGTGCCACGCGCATATCGATAATATTATCAGGCGTCCAATCGCCGGCGCAGTCGCAAATCTGATGGACAAAACGACCCAATAACGCTTGACCTTGTAAAGTATGCGTCACTTCAGGGTGGAACTGTAGACCATAGTACTGCTTGTCGTCATTGGCCATAATGGCAATCGGACAGCTCGGCGTACTGGCGATAATATCAAAGCCTTGCGGCGCTTCGATCACTTTATCACCATGACTCATCCAAACGTTTAGCGTGGTCGCGTTGTCTTCACTGACGTGGTCTTCGATACCTTCGGTTAATTTTGAATGACCATCGACATTGATGGTCGCGGCACCAAATTCATGGATATCGCTGGCATGAACTTTACCGCCGAAACGATCCGCCATTGCCTGCATACCGTAGCAAATGCCCAATACTGGCACACCAAGCTCAAACACGGCGTCATTGATACGCGGGCTATTTTCCGCATGCACGCTCTCAGGGCCGCCCGATAGGATGACACCTTTTGCGCCAAAGTCCGTGATGCGCTGGGTGTCGATATCATAAGGGAACATCTCACAAAAAACGCCAGAGTCGCGTACACGGCGAGCAATCAGTTGGCTATATTGCGAGCCAAAATCAAGAATAAGAATACGATCTTCTTTGATAGTAGGGATAGCAGCGGCAGTGGTCATAAATCGATGTCCATCAAGAAAAAATTAGTGCCCTATTTTAACAAGTTTGCGCCTATTAATGGCTATTAGATGGTGAATTATTGACGATTTTTGCGAGATATTACGCCTTGATAAGAATAATACGCCAGCGCGAACCCTAATAATACCGCTACTAAATAAAAGTCATAAATTTTTATTATACAAAAGCCGAGTATATATGAAATATTTGTTTATATTGTGCTATGCTCAAACGATAAATATGTTTGCTTTAGGATTGGTGATTGGCATCAGCGCTTAATATCGTATGATTTTTACGATAACCCTGAGCCTAATCATTCATCTATGCTGAGTAGAAAAACTGAATCAGCTTTAACCGAATTCTTTAGTATAAAACTGTGATAACGAATCGACAGGTATGTCCCTATGAGCAAAATCAAATCTCTTATTCGTAAAACCACCAACTTTCCTGCTACCAAAAACACTGATAATAATTTAGAACCTATCCAAAAAAATAATACGGCTACTAATTCGACTGCCAATACGCCTATTGAGCAGACGCGCTGGAACGGTTGGGGCAATGTCAGTATCAATAAAACTGTCTCGCCGCATGGTGCAAAATTAATAAAATCACATATCGGTAAAACCAAAAAACTGTCCTCTGTGAGCTTACAACAGGTACTCAAAACCGTACCAAAATCACGCCTGCCTGCTGCGCTCACCGACCTTAATATCGTCTCAACTGATAAAGAAGTGAGGCTCAGACATGCGCGCGGTCAAAGCTTCCCTGATTGGATAGCGATGCATGGCGGCGACTTTGAAGTATTTCCTGATGGAGTCGCTTTTCCTGAATCGACCGCTGACGTCGAGACTTTATTAACGCTCGCCAATGAGCATGACTTAATTGTCATTCCTTTTGGTGGCGGCACCTCCGTGGTCGGTCATATCAACCCACAAAAGGGTTCACGTCCAGTCCTTACCATCGCCATGAGCAAGATGGATCAGCTGCTTGACTTAGATTTTGAGAGCCAAATTGCAACCTTTGGCGCGGGTACACAAGGACCAACTGTCGAAGCGCAATTGGACGCGCACGGTTACCGCCTAGGACATTATCCGCAGTCTTGGGAGCTATCAACGCTTGGTGGTTGGATTGCCGCGCGCTCTAGCGGTCAGCAGTCATTGGGCTACGGACGCATCGAGCAGCTATTTGCCGGTGGTACATTAGTCACTCCGCAAGGTGTGCTCAATATCGCCGATATTCCAGCGTCATCAGCAGGACCTGATTTGCGTGAGATGATGATGGGCACTGAGGGTCGTGCTGGTATTTTTACGACAGTCAAAATGCGTGTACAACCGCAGCCTGAGGAAGAACTGTTTAAAGTGGCTTTCCTGCCTAATTGGGAAGCAGGTAAAGAAGTGCTTAGACAAGCGGTGCAAAAAAATGTTCGCTTATCTATGTTACGTCTCAGTAATGCCGTCGAAACTGATGCGCATCTGCATTTAGGCACGTCACCGAGCCAATTTTTAGCCATTAGCACCTATCTAAAAGCCCGTGGACTAAGCTCAGATAAGGTTATGCTCACTTACGGCGTATCAGGCGATAAAGCGCAGAATAAATTGGCGCTGACACAGTTTAATAAGCTGTTAAAGCAGCACGGTAGTGTCACGGGTAAAATCACTGATATCATGGGCAGTGTTTGGGCGCATGGGCGCTTTAAATTCCCTTATTTGCGTGGCACTTTATGGGACAAAGGCATCATGGTCGATACCTTTGAAACTGCTACTAATTGGAATAATATCGACGAGCAGATGCAGCAGATGCAAGAAGCGGTGAGAACCTCTTTAACAGAGGAAAGCGAGGAGGTCATGGCCTTTACCCATATCTCACACGTCTATAAGCAAGGTGCGAGCCTTTATACCACCTACTTTTTCCGCGCGGCAAAAGACCATGCGACTACCTTAAAACGCTGGCAAAAAATTAAACATGCTGCCAGTGTTAGCCTTGCTCATGGTAAAGCGACCATCTCGCATCAACACGGCGTTGGCCGTGATCATGCGCCGTATCTTGCCGTCGAAAAAGGAAAGCTTGGCATGCAAGTAACCCATGATATGCTCAAAAGCCTAGACCCTGAACAGCGTATGAACCCAGGTGTATTGCTTGAGAAGTAATAAACCAATTAAGAAGAGTGAGATATGACTCAAACCAAGCAACGCCAACAAGCATTAGCGCCTTTATCTTGTGGCTCGTCTCAAGTAAAACCTTGGGACATGCTTATCATCGGTGGCGGCATTACTGGCGCTGGGATTGCGCGCGAAGCGGCACGGCGCGGCTTAGCAGTATTGTTAATCGAACAAAAAGACTTTGCTTGGGGCACCTCCAGCCGTTCAAGCAAGATGGTACATGGCGGATTGCGCTACATTGCCTCGGGTGATTATAAAACCACCTTGCTGAGCGTGCGCGAGCGTGAGCGTATGCTCAGTGAAGCAAGCGGCCTTGTGAATGAAATGCACTACATCATGCCGCATTATAAAGGCAAGTTTCCGCCGCCATGGATATTTAAAATTTTATTACGCGTTTACGATGGACTGGCGGGCAAGCGCTACTCTAAGTACTTTAAAAAAGATGCCTTTCTTAGCCTGAACCCAAATATCAAACAAGACAAATTTTTGGGTGCCAGTCAATTTAGCGATGCGGTGACCGATGACTCGCGGCTGGTGATGCGCGTCCTTGCTGAGGCGATTCACGACGGCGCGCAGGCGATTAATTACCTAAAAGCCGAAACGTTGATTACCAATGAACAAGGCTTGGTGGTAGGCGCAACACTCAAAGATACCTCTTCTGAAGACAATGCTCATAATAATGCTCAAAGTTACGATGTTTACGCAAAAGTGGTGGTCAGTGCCACAGGCGCCTGGGCGGATACCTTACGGATGCAAGCCAGTAAGCAGACTGAGCAAAGTTTTCATAAGCAAATCCGTCCGTCGCGTGGCAGTCATTTGGTCGTGAGCAAAGAGCGTTTGCCGATCGAGCAAGCCTATACCTTTTTGCATCCTGTCGATAAAAGAGCGGTATTTGTCTTCCCATGGGAAAATCGTACCGTGCTTGGTACTACCGATTTGGATCATCCACCTTTGGACGATAGCGAGGTCGGCATTACGAATGAAGAGGTCGATTATCTATTAACAGCGACTAACGAGCTGTTTAATGATGCTAAGCTTAACCGAGAAGATGTCATCAGCACGTGGGCAGGTGTGCGTCCGCTGATATCAGAAGGCGGCGATGGCAAACGCGTCAGCCCAAGTAAAGAAAAGCGCGACCACAGCGTGTGGCTCGACAATAACCTCGTCACCGTTAGCGGCGGCAAGCTAACAACCTTTCGCCTTATTGCTTTAGATGTCCTTAAAAAGTGTCGAGAAGTGCTCGCCCTTGATAAATCTGTCATGCAAAATCAAACCATAAATGATGATCACGTCTTTAGCGATACCGCGCCAACCAATCCTAAATTTTTTACTTTACCAAAAGCTCTACAACAACGCTTACAAGGGTTTTATGGTCGCCAGCTCGATACTTTACTTGAGCTTGCGCATGAGGATGATTTGGCTTATGTCACTGACAGCAATACCATCTGGGCAGAGATTCGTTTTGCCGCGCGCCATGAGCAGGTTATTCATTTAGATGATTTATTACTGCGGCGTACGCGCTTGGGTTTAATCCTACCGCATGGCGCAATGACGCCACTTATCAGCGCAAGACTGAAGCAGATATGTCAGCAAGAGCTCGGCTGGGATGAGCAAAAATGGCAGCAAGAAGCCCAGCTCTATCAAAAGCTATGGCAACGCTACTACTACTTACCTGCGGCTTAGCGCTTTTCTATTATATTAATAGTCATTGCTACTGATATAATTTTTCTTTGCTTGCTGTGCCTACGCAGACAGAGGCTGCGGAAAATTTACACCAGTAGCAAGCGATAATCATAGTGTGTTTTTATTTTGAGCTACCTATCTATTTTTACATAGTTAAGGACGACTATGACCCATAACCTTAATACCCCTATTTATTTCTTAGCCATCGATAATGGCACCCAAAGCGTCAGAGCGCTAATCTTTGATCAGTTTGGCACTGAGATTGCCAAAGCACGCGTTCCTATCGAGCCGTATTTTTCTACTGAGCCTAATTTTGCTGAGCAGCATGCCAACTATTATTGGCAAAAGCTAAGCGAGGCTTGTCAGCAATTGTGGCAAACCAGCGATATTACGCCCGCGCAAATCGCAGGCGTCAGTCTTGCTACCCAGCGCTATACCATGATATGTCTGGATAAAGACATGCAGCCACTGCGCCCAGCTATTGTATGGATGGATTTGCGCCGCGGCGAAAACAACGATATTGGTTTTTTAAGCTCACTAACCAAAATTATTGGCATGGGCGAACTGGTACAAGAGGCACAGCAAAAAGCCCGCTGTAATTGGCTTGCATACCATGAACCAGAGATGTGGGCAAAGACCGCCCATTACGTCAATCTATCTGCGTATCTTACTTATCAGCTGACAGGCGAATTAGCCGATTCCAACGGTCATGCCCTAGGCTATCTGCCTTACGATTATAAAGCGCAAACATGGCTAAAACCTAAAGATTTTAAATGGCGCTTCTTTAGCTGTCGACCTGAGCAAATGCCTAAGATTGTCGCGCCAGGTCAGCCACTTGGCCGTATCAGCGCCAAAGCGGCTAAAGCCACAGGGATTTTAGAAGGCACGCCGATGATTGCTGCCGCTAGCGATAAAGCGTGCGAAGCGTTGGGGTCGGCAGGTCTCGCTGCTGACACTGCCTGTTTAAGCTTTGGTACTACTGCGACTATCAATACCACGTCGAGCAATTACGTCGAAATCCTTAAACACATGCCCGCCTACACCGCAGCCGCGCCAAACTACTACAATCATGAGTACATGATTTATCGCGGCTTTTGGATGGTCAGCTGGTTTAAAGAACAATTTGCCCACTATGAAGAGCAGCTAGCAAAGACGCAAGGCATCGATACCGAAAAGCTCCTCGATCAAGCAGTTAAAGATATTCCAGCCGGTTGTATGGGGCTGATGATGCAGCCGTATTGGTCACCTGGCGTCCGTCATCCGGGACTTGAGGGCAAAGGTGCGCTCATTGGTTTTGGTGATGTGCATACGCGGGCGCACGTTTACCGCGCTATCTTGGAAGGACTGGCTTATGAGCTTAAGCTTGGCTTTGATACCATTGAAAAGCGCACAGGCAAAACTATCAAGCACCTGCGTGTCTCAGGCGGCGGCTCGCAAAGTGACTCAGCGATGCAGCTTACTGCCGATATCTTTGGTATGCCCGCTTATCGACCGCACACTTACGAAGCGTCAGGCTTAGGTGCTGCCATCAACTGCGCAGTCGGACTCGGCGTCTATCCTAATCATGCGGTTGCAAGTGAGGCAATGACTCATTTGGGCGATGAGTTCATCCCTATTGAGGCCAACATCCAACTCTACAAACGCCTCTATAATGAGGTTTATCTTAAAATGTATGAGCGCTTAAAACCGTTATATCAAAGCATACAAGATATTACTGGGTATCCTGCCAGATAATATGAAACGTCTGCGTCAGCCTAGTTTTAATATAAATAAGGCATTTTGACTTTCGTAACTGGTTAACCGTCCTTATTGTTTAAGGAGTGCTATTTAAAGCGCTATGAACACGATTTAATCCCTCTATCAATAGCGATTTAGGACACGCCACATTCAGGCGCATTTTAAGGTGCCCTTCATTACCATATTTAATACCCGCATTGAGCTCAACTTTAGCAGCTCGCAGCTTGTCATAGAGCTTCTGATTATCTTGTGCATAAGCCGAACAATCTAGCCAAATCAAATACGAGGCTTCTGGACGCATGACCTTAATGTCAGGCAGATACTGCTCTAAAAAGCTAATGGCTAAGTCAATATTGGCTTCGATATAATTAAGTGCCTGCTCTAGCCATCCTCCACCATTTTCATAAGCGCTACGCATTACTTCATAAGCAAATAAATTGAGCTCATATTCATCATTTAACTGTTGCTGCTGACTTATTTTTTTGATTAATGAATTATCTTTAGCAAAGATCATCGAGCCTTTGATACCTGCTACATTAAAGGTCTTGGTCATTGAGGTTAGACTAACGACGTTATGCGCGTAACCTGCTGCTTCTGCCAATTTAAAAAAAGGCGTAAAAGTATAACCACTCAAGGTTAAATCTTGATGAATCTCATCACTGACAATCGCCATATCATATTTTTTGCAAAGTGCCAGTAACGCTTCAAGCTCATCGGTCGTCCACACGCGTCCGCCAGGATTGTGCGGATTGCACAACAAATATAACTTTACCTTATGCTCGATAATTTTAGCTTCGATATCGGCCAAATCTAACTGATATTTACCATCGACTTCTTTTAATAGCGATGTCACAAGCGCGCAACCATTTTGCTCAACCTTAGTCATAAAAGGCGTATAAATGGGGTCATTAACCAGTACCGCATCGCCTACTTCAGTAAAGACGTTCATCATCAGCGCTAGGCTTGGCACAACGCCCGGCGAAAACAAGATATTCTGCTTATCGAGTAGCAAGCCATAACGACTGCTATGCCATTGAATAATTGACTCATACAAAGCCGCAGTCGGTTTGGTATAACCCAATATGCCATGCTGCGTAACTTGCTCAATCGTGTTTAAAATAGGCTGTGCGGCCTTAAAGTCCATATCCGCCACCCATAGCGGAATCGTGTCATCAAAGTAATGCCATTTAACTGAACCAGTATTACGTCTATCAATTATTTCATCGAAGTTGTATTGCACCACTATTCTCCTAAGGGGAAAATCTTTGAATAACTAACGTCCCTGAAACTCAGCTTCCCTTCTCTCAACCATCGCCATCGCTCCCTCTTTCGCATCTTTTGAATAAAATAAAGACGGCAGATAGCCATGAATATTGGCTAAAGCCGCTTTTGCGCCATTCCGACTGGCATCTTGTGCTGAGGACAGCAATCCTTGTACGCCAAGCGGAGCCGCTTTACATATCTCTTGAGCAATAGTCATTGCTCGATTATATTCTTCGCCACTTTCGACTACCTCACTGACCAGATTTAGACTATCCGCAGTTTGTGCACCAAAGGCTTTACCAGTGAGCAAATACGGCATGGCTTTTTGCCAACCTGCTGCTGCGACGAAACGTACCGTTGCGCCGCCAAACGGCATGATACCGCGCTGGACTTCCATTTGTGCAAAGTTGCAGTTATCACTTGCGATAACAACGTCACTATTTAGCATTAATTCAATGCCAGCGGTAAAGCAGGTTCCTTGTACCGCGACGACCACAGGTTTGCTGCGTAATTTGCCACCGATTCCCCATGGGTCAATCTCATTATCATTAAACTCAAACGCGCCTTTATCCCACTTATCTTGCAACTCCATTAGATCAAGTCCGGCGGTAAAGTGCTCACCATGGGCAAATATGAGCGCACAGCGTAAGTTCTCGTCGTTTTCATAACGCGTCAGTGCTTCGGATAATTGCTTAATCATATGGCTATCAAAGGCGTTGCGTTTATCGGCACGATTGAGCCCGATTAGGCAGATATAGCCGTCAGTTTCATAGGTGATGCGGTTATCGGTACTGGGTTTATTACTTTCCGTTGTCATATTTTTATCCTTTTAAATGCATTTTTGTCATCTGCTGCGCTTATAAAATAGCCGCTTTATGCTCATTTGGCTTAGTTTCAATATAGACACCCCCATGCGATAACGCAAGGACAGATATACGCACTCAGGCAGATTGCGATTCTTATTTGCTATAGGCAAATCAGTAGCCATGGATAAACCGATAGACGGGCGTGAAATCTGCTAAACTGGGTGATTATATTCAAACATCGCAGTCCGAAACTATGACCAGTAAGCCCAGCACAAATACATCAAACGCCCGTAGAGTAAATGCTAACACTCATCGCAATCGCTCACCTGAGACCGCCAAAAATCTCGGCAAGCTACACCCGCACAATCCGCACCAAGGGCGCTATGACTTTGCGCTATTGACCCGTGCCCTGCCTGAATTGGCTAAGCACACCATCACTAACCCGAAAGGTGAGCCGACGATTAACTTCTCTGATAGTGAGGCGGTACGCGTCCTCAATCAAGCGTTGCTCGCGCATTACTATGGCGTGAAGTTTTGGGATATTCCAGAAGGCTATCTCTGCCCGCCGATACCGGGTCGCGCCGATTACATCCATTATATTGCTGATTTACTGGCGCAAACCACGCACGTTAATGACGACAACACACCGCCGACGGGTAAAGAAATTCACGCCCTTGATATTGGTACCGGGGCCAGTGCGATTTATCCGATTATCGGTAGCCAAAGCTATGGTTGGCGCTTTACCGCGAGCGACATTGACCCTATTTCAGTCAATACCGCCGCGCTGATTTGCGAAGCCAACCCAAAGCTAAAAAGTGCCGTTAAAGTAAAACTACAGCCTGAGCCTAAGTTTATTTTTAAAAACATCATCGGTCGTCAAGATTACTTCGATGTGGTCGTTTGCAACCCACCGTTTCATGCGTCATTAGAAGAAGCGATGCAAGCTAATACCCGCAAGCAGCATAATCTGCAACGCCATCGTGGTAAGAATGAAAACGAGCAAATCAGCCGCCATTCAACCAAGGCTGGAAATGCTGCGCAAAATCTCAACTTTGGTGGTCAGCATAAAGAGTTGTGGAGTGAGGGCGGCGAAATTGCCTTTTTGACCAAAATGATAAAAGAAAGTCAAGATTTTGCCGAGCACGTTGGCTGGTTTACCAGCTTGGTGTCAAAGTCAGAGAACGTGAAACCATTACAACTGTTATTAAAACAGCTTGATGTTGCCCAAATGCGCATCATCGAGATGAGCCAAGGTCAAAAGAACACCCGTGTTCTAGCGTGGCGCTTTAATATTGACGAAGCGTAATTAATAAAAAATGACTATCTAAAAAATATTTATTTAACGTTTCACGTGAAACAAAAAAAAACCGCTTTGTTTATCAAGGCGGTTTTCTTATAAGTAAGAACTTGAGGTTAATAAACTAGCTAAAGAAAATCACTTTTAAGCCAATGAGTATAAGTACAAATCCGCCAAGCGCTTCCGCCTTATCCTCAAGATACGTACCTGATTTTTTACCCAAATAAACACCAAAAACGCTAAAAATAGCAGTAATAATAGCGATAATCAAACAGGCTAGCCACGCATTAAGCGCCAACAAATTCAGCGTAAAGCCAGCTGCCATGGCATCAATACTGGTCGCTATCGCAAGGGTAAACATGGTGCGATGATTGATATTTTTCTTTAGGCTGTCATTTACAGAAACTGTCTCACTATTTATATGCAGGGCTTTATCTACAACCTCTTCTCCATCTCCAAAAAACACTTCATAAAGCATTTTTCCGCCAAGACCGATAAGGATAAACCCGCCTATCCAAGGTGCAGCCGCAGCCAACCAGCCTAATAAAGCGGCGCCCAATAAATAACCGATCAACGGCATCACGCCCTGCGCAATGCCAAAATACAAGCCCGCATAAATTGCCAAATGCAACACATAACGATGATGTTGTTTTTGTGATTTAGCCCCTAGCCCAATCGCAACAGCAAACGCATCCATCGCAAGAGCAATGGCAAGTAATATAACTTCAATCATTTTATTCTTCGCTTATTTCCGCTTACTGCCATAAGTTTCACGTGAAACACTACATCAATCTAATCGTTTACCTTTTCCCAAAAACTACGCTTTTTACCATGCTTGTCTTTAAGGGTAAAGACATATTCTTTATGGGACGCAAGTTCACTGTAAGGCTTAGACGATTTACTAATAACCGTATCAAGCCTGGTTAGACGATCGAAGTAGCGAGCCGCGTGACCATAAGCTTTGCTGCGAGAGCTGTCTAGAATATCGTTAAGTAAAGTGCGATAAATAATAACTTGAAGTAAATCTGTCTTAGTTGGCAAATCTTTTAACATGCTTGTGAGATCTGTATAATGCACATCAGCAAACTGGGAATGACGGGCAACTGCAACCTCATTAGCAAGCTCAATCTCTCCTATTTCTAGCAGTAGCGATGTGGCCATAAATACATTTTCTTGTTGTTCTGCCAGCTCATAAGCTCTTTTTCGCCACTTAGATTGCTGAGCAGGACTGGCCACAGCCATGATAGCTTTTAACCGCGAAGGGGTTGATTGTAGCTCAAACGCCTCGCCTAGCACCTCCATGAGCGCGTCGGTATCTTTTTGCATGTGATATATGTGACTCAGCCAATCCAAACGTCTGATCTTATCTAACAGACCATCGCTTTGCCACTCTTCATTTAAGTAGTGTAATGCCTTATCAAAAGCTCTTTGATTTAGCAGAAATGTTAGCAACTCTTCTAATCTTCGAGGATGAACCGGTCTAGTCTCTTGCATCTCAAAGAATATGGTTTCAAAAAAACCCACATCACCTAGCGCCCTTGTTAGGTTTTTTATGGCGATCTCAATTACCATTTTTTCATAGTTAATTGAAAAAGCATCATCACTTAAAGGGCTGTTTTGCCTTTCATTGAGCGTATCTTTAATTGCTTTTTTTGTTTGGATATTCTCACGCTCTTGTTGATAATCACCGATCAATCCACGTATCTCAGTCTCAGATAACAGTTGATCAATATTTTCTAATAAACTATCTTTGGTACCATAATCATTATCGTCAGCCAGCACTTTTACTTTCTTTATCCAAGCTTGACTGAGTATATCGCGCTCATCAACAGGTATGTCTCGCTTTTCTTGCTCATAGCAAGTGCTAGCCACTGCTAGCCAAAATGACGTCAAACTCCTATAAATATCACCGATATAACCGTTGGAATCATCAGCACGTTCTAGGCTAGCATTAGTAGACTCTATAAATAACTCAAGTAACGTCAAGCACTCTCGTGGTTGCGCAGGATAAAGGCTCATTATATCGCTGGCTAAGTGCTGAAGCTCAGTAGCAAATTCACTAGATTCCCAGTAATCTACAAACTTCCTTCGTCTTCTAAGTCCTTTTAGTGTAGTGGTTAACTTTTTTATAAGTTTAGGTTTATCTGATTGTAATAGCAGACGCTCAATTTTTTTATCGAGCATTTTATCTATACCATACACCTCAGAGACAAAATCAATTAAGGTCTTTTTTGATAGTTGTGACAAATACTTCTTTTGTTCTGCGTTTAGCATAGTATTCCCTTCACTACTTTATTGATAATATTTCACATGAAAAAAGCCACCTTGCGAGCAAGATGACTTTATACCAATAAACAATTATATTCAAACTTCAAAACTATAACTTCAAGGTCTATAAACTAAAAGCTAAATGTCTAAATTAGACACGGTCAGCGCATTCTCTTCAATGAAAATGCGACGTGGCTCGACATGGTCACCCATTAGGCAGGTAAACATATGGTCAGCGGCAATCGCATCTTCAATTGTCACGCGTAACATACGGCGGTTTTCAGGATCCATGGTGGTATCCCAAAGCTGATCAGCGTTCATCTCGCCCAGCCCTTTATAACGCTGAATCGCCAAACCACGACGCGCCTCAAGCATCATTTGTTGCCAGAGATAATCAAAATCGCGTACTGGGATGTCTTTGGTCGTACCTGCGCTTGCTTCACGGCGGATAAAGGCGTCTTCTGCAAGCAAGGTATTCCATTCAGCGGATAAGCGCAGCAGCTTGGTATACTCGCCTGAATTGATAAAGCTGGCATCTAGCAGATAATGATGCGCCAGTTGATGCACATAAACAGTGATACGCGGTAACCACTGCGCTTTGGCAGATAAAGAATCACTGTCATCAGCAGACGTTTCACCTTCCTCAGGTTCCACCACTGCGGTCATACCCAATAAATCAGCAGCGGCAGCATCCATATTCTTTGGTTGCGGCGCATGAATATTGACCAGTTCAATCTCCGGACTTAAATCACTACCAAAGTGCTCAAGCTGCGTTTGTAATGACGTTTTCCACGCTTCCATCGCTGACTTATCATAAGTCATATCGGTGCTAAGCTTCGGCGTATGGGTCAATGCATCCAATAATACCGCTGGATAACGAATCTGCAAACGCGCTTTGATAAGCTGGGTTTGGTTATAATCATTGAGCAAGGTCTCAAGCGCTTGCCCAGTAATAGCAGGCGCATCAGCACTGATATGCAACTTAGTATTATCGATTGTCGAGGATAATAAATACGCTTTTAAGGCTTCATCGTCTTTTAAATACAGCTCTTGACGACCTTTTTTTACTTTATAAAGTGGTGGCTGGGCGATATAAATATAACCGCGCTCAATCAATTCTGGCGTTTGACGGAAGAAAAAGGTCAACAGCAGCGTACGAATATGCGAACCATCGACGTCCGCATCGGTCATGATAATGATTTTATGATAGCGTACTTTGTCCGGATTATATTCATCCGGGCCAATGCCGCAACCAAGCGCGGTAATCAAGTTACCGACTTCAGCAGATGACAGCATTTTGTCAAAACGAGCACGCTCAACGTTAAGAATCTTACCTTTTAGGGGCAAAATTGCTTGGGTCTTACGGCTACGACCTTGCTTGGCTGAACCACCAGCAGAATCCCCTTCTACAATATAAAGCTCTGACAATGCGGGATCTTTTTCTTGGCAATCCGCCAATTTACCCGGCAGGCCTGCGATATCTAGCGTGGTTTTACGGCGGGTCATCTCGCGGGCTTTACGCGCCGCATCACGCGCACGCGCGGCATCGATAATCTTATTGGCAATTGCTTTACCAGCACTTGGGTTTTCAAGCAAATAGTCGTTAAACTTATCATGCATGGCCGACTCAACGGCAGATTTCACTTCGCTTGAAACCAGCTTATCTTTGGTCTGACTGGAAAACTTAGGATCCGGCACTTTTACCGAGACAATCGCTGTCAAACCTTCACGCGCGTCATCACCCGTGGCGACGATTTTCTCTTTTTTGAATAAGTTTTCGCGATCCATATAGCTGTTAAGTCCGCGCGTCAAAGCTGAGCGGAAGCCAGATAAATGCGTCCCACCATCGCGCTGCGGGATATTATTGGTAAAACACAATACTTTTTCGTTATAGGTATCCGTCCACTGTAGCGCCACTTCGACACTGATGCCATCGTCTTGCTCGCTGGTGAAATGGAAAACTTCGTTGATGCCGTCTTTGCCCGCATTGATGTAGCTGACAAACTCAGACAAGCCGCCCTTATGCTCAAACTCATGACGCTTATCAATGCGCTCATCGGTTAGGACAATGCGCACACCAGAGTTTAAGAATGATAGCTCACGTAAGCGTTTGGCTAAAATATCGTACTCAAAAATGGTACCAGTAAAGACATCGTTACTCGGATAAAAACGGATTTGCGTACCAGTTTTGTTGGTCGCTTCCATCTGCTGAATATTGGCATCAGGAACGCCATCGGTATAGGTTTGATGATAATGATAGCCTTCGCGCCAAATATTCATCTCAAGCTTTTTAGATAAGGCGTTTACAACCGAAACCCCAACGCCGTGTAGGCCGCCCGATACTTTATAGCTGTTGTCATCGAACTTACCACCAGCGTGCAGTACGGTCATAATGACTTGCGCTGCCGATACCCCTTCTTCTGGATGGATATCCACAGGGACACCGCGACCGTTATCCATGACACTGACCGACTCGTCTTCATGGATAATGATATCAATTTGGTCGCAATGACCAGCCAGCGCCTCATCGATAGAGTTGTCCACCACCTCAAAGACCATATGATGCAAGCCGGTACCATCATCGGTATCACCAATATACATACCCGGACGTACGCGCACCGCTTCTAGTCCGCGCAATACACGAATATCTTTGGAGCTATAATCAGAGGGCATTCCTTCAGGGACGGCAGCAGGCGCAGTAATCTCTACAGCGCTGTCACTCATCAATTGTTCGTGGTCGGTAGGTAATGAATCACTCATGTGCATTCCTTAATCTAGCCATTATCAGCTGTGTGTCATCTGCTCACCACAATGGCAACGCTCGACGACGTTATCTTAGATTTAACGTTTTATGGTCAAAATATGTAGTTATAGAGTTAGCAAAAGCTTTATCAGGAGTCGTTTAAAAGAAGATAAAAACAGTATTAGACAAGTGGACTTAAATACAGCCAATTTCTCAAAGACTGTTTTTAATATACACTGTCAATTTTTTCACGCTTCATTAAAACAGCTTAGAAATAAGCATATATCTATCAGGCACTTAGAAGCTGAATATTATCAAGCAACCCTTAAACAATACTGATAAAACTTTATAAGATAACTTGCTGAGAACAGGGCAAAAATAAAGCTCTATTTTAACATTTTTCTAGCGCTAAGTCACTGTTTACTGACAGTTTTCTTGGTATTAAGCAAGTATTTTAGAAAGGCCACTTTTCTGCTAAACACATAAGCATAGTAATGAAATTTTGCGGAAGATATGAAGCGTGGTTGATAAAAATGAAGCCAAACTTAGCTGATATTCAACATCGAAACCAGTTTATAAAAGCATTTTTTATAAACGTATTAGGCTTCCTTGTTTCACGTGAAACAAATTAGGTTCTGACCAATACTCATACACCAAAGGTAAAATATCGTCGGTTAAGCTGGTCATAAATACCTGACATGGTAGCTGCGCCAAAGTCGACAACAGAATATCTATCGCCCTAGCATCAAGTTCAGCGGTAATATCGTCTAGTAGCACTACTGGCGTAGTTCGCGCTTTGTTATGGTCATTCGGCAAAATAACACTGCTATTGTCTTTTTCTATCGCATGGGTAGAAGTGTTTTCATTAAGCAATAACGGCAATTGTGATAAGCGTAGAGCGGTAATTAACAGTTTTTTCTCGCCGCGAGAGAGAACGTTAGCGGCTTGTTCTTTTATAGTCGGTAGTTTGGCCGCAGTGTCTGCTTTTTCTATGGTTTTTGATACTGCTCTCGCACTGCTGTCTGCCTCGTTGTTAGCAGGCTCTGATAAATCACTAGAGCGCCAATGCACATGAATATCGGCGCGGTGATTACCTATCCGTGTATAACCCAGCTGCAAATCCTGCTCCAAACGCTCGTTAAGCTGGATATCTAAAGGGATATTGGTGTCGTAGCCGGCGTTATAGCTTAAACTTAGTTGCTCAGCATAGATAGGTAATAACTGCGTGATACTCTTCGCAAAGTAAGGCTGCCAGTCGCTAAAGACCCGCTCACGATAATGATGAATAAGCGCCGCATGACTAGCAAGCCCTTTGTCCCATGATTTTAACTCAGCAAGCTGCACTTGCGTCAGGTGACGACTCTTTTTTAGCAAACTATTGCGCTGTTTTAATAAACGCTGATAGGCGACCCATTGCGGATGAAAACCCTGTTTCATGTGAAACACTAGCCAATCTAATAGCTGCCGGCGACTGGCACTGCCCTGCTCTAACATATCCATCGACGACGGATCTATCAGTAATGTGGGTAGTTGCTCGGTTAAGATGCTTTGGTTATAAACCGTGGTTTGATTCAGCCGTAGAACCGTCGTTGCATCCGCTTGCTTTTGAATAGCTAAGGTACTGCCATCATTGAGTCTGGCATGAACAATTGCCGCATATTGATGGTGCTGAATATAGCGTTTAGGCTGATGATGACGGAAGCTTTTGCCTCTTGAAAGCAAGAATATCGCTTCAAGTAACGAGGTTTTGCCACTGCCATTTGCACCGATAATAACGTTGCAAGCAGCAGTATTTAAACTGATCTGGGTTAGATTACGCAGGTGTGAGATCTGTAGACGTTCAATCATAAGGGTGACAGCCGCCTATATTACGCTCATTATCTAATAAGCAAAAGTTCGTTATTTTATAAGGTAGCCAATTTATATACGCATGGGCATAATGACATACTGATGGAAGTCATCATTGAGCTGATTGACCAGTACTGAGGCATTGGATTGGCTCATATGCATTTGTAAATCACCTTGAATCACGCCCAAGACATCTTGCAAATATGCCGCATTAAATGACAGTTCCATCGGCTCGCCTTGATATTTTGCTTGTAACATCTCGACTGCCTCGTCTTGCTCAGCATTATTAGCGCGTACTTCTACCATACCATCGCTGGCAAAATTAAACACCACACCGCGAGATTTCTCATTACTTAAAATTGCCACACGGCGCAGCACATCAGTCATTTTTTCTTGGTTAAATAGTGCCAATTTATCGGTATTGCTTGGCATGACGCGGCGATAATCAGGGAATTTACCATCGATAAGACGCGCGGTAAAGGTAACCATTAGATTATCACTCACCTGCCCTGTACTATCCACATCACCGAAGGGTAAGCTTACTTGCAAAAACTCACGACCAAAGCTCAGTGTCACAGCATTGTCTTTATCACCAAGCATTTTTCCCAGCTCAGAAGCCAAACGCTCAAGCTCAATCACCGCTTTACGCGGCAAAATCGCTTGCATATTTAAGTCGCTACTGACATCAATAACACTACGCGCTAACGCCAATCTGTGTCCATCGGTCGCAACTGTAGTTAACTGCTGCTGGGAAACATCAAATAGCATACCGGTCAAATAGTAACGCACATCTTGGATGGCCATTGCAAACTGAGTTTTATGAATTAAGTCGGTCAAACGACTGCGACTGATGGTCAAAGGTGTGATATTTTCAGGATTACCAAGACTTGGATAGTCTTCACTTGGCAATGTGCCTAAAGTAAAACGACTTTTACCACTGGTCAGCAGGCAGCGCTCATTTTCTTGAGTGGTCAGATTAACTTGTGCTTGCGTGGGCAATGATTTACAGATGTCTCTGAGCTTTGTGGCAGGTAATGTAGTGGTACCTGCTTCAATACAGGCACCAGCAGGCAATTTTAATGTCGATGTCAGCTCTACTTCTAAATCAGAGGCAGTTAAAATAAGCGCCGCCTCAGACAATTGCAGCTTAATATTGCCCAAGATAACCATGTTGTGGCGCTTATCGGCGGCCTTGGCAATCAAATTAATGGCTTTTAGTAACGACTCTCGATTAATCGATAATTGCATGCTTAGTTACTCTTGTTTATTAGTTGCTCTTATTAAAAGAATTTTTATACGTTTTTAAATCATAGGGTTTTAAAATAATGGCTTAATAATACCTTGTCTACTGATGATAATCCATACAGCTTCTGTCCGCTAATCATTAAAATATTATAAATCATATCGACTCGTGACAACATTATGACGCCATAAGCTTCTAACCCGCTTGCAACATCAAGGCAAGCGTTTTGTAATCCTTATCAAACGCGGGGTCAGCGGCGCGTAGCTCATTGACCTTATCACAAGCATGCATCACTGTCGTGTGGTCGCGTCCACCAAATGACTGACCAATTTCAGGAAAGCTATCACTGGTTAATTCGCGTGATAACGCCATCGCTATTTGTCGTGGTCTAGCAATGCTGCGCGTACGTTTACGACCCATGATATCTTTTACGCTTACATCGTAGTATTCGGCGACCACTTTACGAATATTATCCATATTTACCGCTTGCACGCGCATCGCAACGATGTCTTTTAGGGCGTATTGCACCATCTCAAGTGTAATGGGCGCTCCCGTCAAGTTGGCATTGGCAAACACTTGGTTTAATGCACCTTCTAATCGCCTGACATTAGAAACCACGTTTTGAGCGATGAATAGGGCACACTCTTTAGGCAGGCTCATGCCGTACGATGCCGCCTTTCTTTGTAAAATTTGTACTCGAGTGTCTATCTCAGGTGGATCTACTGCAACCGTCAAGCCCCAAGAAAAGCGCGACCTGAAACGCTCGTCAAACTCCGTCATTTGTGATGGATGCCGATCTGATGCCAAAATCAGTTGCTTATCACCGCTGGTAAAATCTGCAAATAAGGTCAAAAACTCATTGCTACTTTTTGTTTTGCCCGCTAATACATGAATATCATCTACAATTAATAAATCTACTTTTTTTATTTTCTTTTTAAAATCTTCTATTTTATTATTTCTTAATGAATAAACTAACTGATTAATAAATTTTTCGGAAGTAAAATAATAAAAACTTAGATCATTTTTTAAATAGCGATGCGCTACAGAATGCATTAAATGCGTTTTTCCCAAACCAGAAGGCCCATATATAAATAAAGGATTGTGCCGATTTTTTGATTGGCGTTTTCCAAGCTCGTAACAGGCCTTATAAGCCAAGTTATTAGACTTACCAGTGACAAAGGTTTCAAAGGTGAAGTCAGGATTTAGATAGCTTAATGATTTGGCATCGGCAGACTCGATCAGTTCTGCATGACGCATATTGGCATCAATATCTGCTCTAGCAATATCATTATGCGTACTTTGAAAATTGTAATCAGCAGGGGTAGGGGAGGGCTGGTCTTCTTCAAACAATGAGCCTGACTGGGCCAGATTACTATCAACCATCTCACGGCCAGCATTATCAACACGTACAATAACGGCTTCAATACTACCTTGGCTATGTTTAGCAACCAACTGCTCGATGTCGTGTAAATGATTCTTTTTGATATAGGTTACAAAGTAATCATTAGGAGCAAGAATAATCAAGCTATTGGCTTCTTGATGAGCAGATAACGGTCTCAACCACATCGTAAAGACATTATCTTTAACATGATAACGTAAGTCGTTTAGGCATTTATCCCAAATAGTTGCTGTATCAATCATGAAAAATACTAACCCCATAGTCCAAGGTAATCGGTCAAAAGAACGTCGTTTTTATAGTGTAAATCTAACAACTTTAAGCCCCAAAAAGCCTCTTTTCTTAACAAAGATATCTTATGGTCACATGACTTAAAATCATACATCTAGTAGGGCGCTAATCTAACACAAACAGCCTGTGGATAATACCTCGTTTTTTGTGGATAAGACTGTGGATAGTTTTGTGGATAAGTATATATCATGAGTTATCCATATTTCACCCACAGGTTATCCACAACCTTACCCATAGCCTATCGTATTGATAAAAAAGTAAAAAAACAAGTTAACCACAGATAATACGATCCCCAACAACAACAATACTTATATATATTAATAGTTAATTATTATAGAGTTCGGCACAAACTGTGGATAAGTTTTAAAAATTGATTATCAAAATAGTTTTTCTAAAAGATGATTTGGGTCTACTGATATGAGTTTATTTAACTAAATCTCTTAGCTGCAAAACTCTCATTACGGATAAATATAAGAAAACTCACTCTGTTGTAAAATCATCTGTATAAAAACAGAGCGAATTAGTTCATTGACCAAAATACTATGCGGTGGTATAATCCTCCGCTATTACGAATTTAGTCCATTATTTTGATAGGTGAGTTATGAAACGTACATTCCAACCAAGCGTGATCAAGCGTAAACGTACTCACGGTTTCCGTGCACGTATGGCAACCAAAAAAGGCCGCCAAGTCTTAGCTCGTCGCCGCGCTAAAGGACGTCATCGCCTTACTGTATAATTAATCAGTAGATTGCGATAAGCATGGCCGATAGTGCTTGTTGTGTTTCTATTATTTTATAGATTGCGATCGTCAATCATCACAACTGTCACTCAGCCATATATTAAAAGCGCCCACATCGGCGCTTTTTTTGTCTCTATACTTTGTTATTCTTTCTACGCTATTATCTCTGCTAGTACTATTAGCTCTTATATTAGGTTGTATTATGTCCAATACCGTTTCAGCGCCCCCTAACGCTCGCTTTACCAAGGCGCAGCGCCTACTCACGCCTTCGTCCTTTCGCGAGGTATTTGACACGCCTGAGCGTAAGCTTCATCAGAGCCATCTAATGGCGTTTGTGCGCCCCAATACCCATGAGCAGCCTCGAGTCGGTATGGCCATTACCAAACGTAAAGTACCGACGGCTGTCACACGAAATTTAATCAAACGCCATGTTCGTGAGCAATTTCGTATAAAAGCAAATAATTTAGAAAACAAAGATATTGTATTTATTGTTAAAAAGTCTATGAATCAATTAAATAACAAAGAAATAATAAACGAGATTAATAATATTTTTAAAAAAATAGAAAAAAAATAAAATGGATTATTTATTAAAAAAAATAAATAGTTTTTTTTATAAGTTGTTTTATTATTTCATTGTTTTTTATCAAAAAGTAATTAGTCCTATCTTACCTGCGCGCTGTCGTTATTATCCAACTTGCTCAAATTATGGTAAACAAGCTTTAGCATGGCATGGCGTTTGGTCGGGTAGTTGGCTATTATTAAAACGTATCAGTAGCTGTCATCCATTAGGCGGACATGGCATTGATTTTGTGCCACTACCTTTGTCTTCTTATCATTATCAATATATATCGCCTACGGCGACATCAGCTTATGATAAATCGCAAAGCTGGTATGTTTATAAAGATACTAAGAGCTATGTGGCTCGCCTAAATCATCTAATGAAGTCGATATAAACTTTATTATCGACTGAGAAGTTGTGGATATCTTTTAAGTTACCCACAAGTTATCCACACGCTTGTATCATTTAGAGCGGTTTTTTAGTAAAATGATGAACATTTTATGTGATTGACTGCTGGTATGACTGCTAGGAAAGGGGTTTGATACTGTGTGGTGGTCATGACACATGCCTGATTTTTCATTCCCTAATTTTTTAATCTAGGAAAGGTTTATGCAAAAGATATTTCGGGTGATGATCATCATTGCGATGCTAATCACCGCTTATCTGCTGATTTTAGCATGGCGAGATGATTATGCCGATGCACCAGCTGTAGACGCGGTACCAGAAACGTCAACATCGGTAGGGGCTGATATTCCTGCTACCACTGGCGCAGCAGGTGATATTCCAGCACAAACGCTACCAGTTGATGCGAGCGCTGTTGCGGCGGCACCTGAGACCAATACGGGTCTCATCACGGTCACAACTGATCGCTATGACATTAAAATCAATCCAGAAGGCGGGGATATCGTTTATGCGGCATTAAAGCAATATGATGCCACGCTCAATAGCGAAAAACCTTTTGTGTTGTTAGAAAATAATAGCGGTCGCGTTTACGTGGCACAATCTGGTCTTATCGGTCCAAACGGTATTGATACCGCCGAAGGTCGCGCCAAATATAGCCACGCTGCCAATAATTATGTGATGGAGAAAGGTCAGCAAACCTTATCAGTACCGCTTACCTATCAAAAAGATGGTGTAACGGTTACTAAGACCTTTACTTTTACCCAAGATAAATATCCGATTGATATCAGCTATCAAATCCAAAATGCTTCTGCCAAAGCTTGGCAAGGTCAGATGTTTGCGCAGTTAAAGCGTGACGATAGTAAAGACCCTGGTATGTCTGATAAAGGCGCGCTAAGCATGGCGACGTATTTGGGCGGCGCTTGGGGCACACATGAAGATCCTTATAATAAATTAAAATTCGGTAAATTTAACGATGGTGAGTTGACCACGACCAGTGATGAAGGTTGGGTTGGCATCGTTCAGCATTACTTTGTTTCTGCTTGGACGCCTGAAAACTTTACGGGTAAGTTCTTTAGCCGTGAAACGGGTAATGATTACTTTATTGGTTTTAACAGCCAGCCTGTTAATGTGGCACCGAACAAGCAAATTACCTTAAATGCAACTCTCTATGCTGGTCCAAAAGTACAGTCTGAGCTAAAAGAAGTGGCAGTAGGTCTGAATCAAACCGTCGATTATGGCTTGCTCTGGCCAATATCAAAAATATTATTTGCGATTTTGGATGGTATTCATAAAGTCATCGGTAACTGGGGCTGGTCAATTATTCTGTTGACGCTGCTGGTTAAAATCGCCCTGATGTGGGTTTCTAATAAAAGCTACTACTCAATGGCGAAGATGCGTGCTATCGCCCCAAGACTGGCTGCATTAAAAGAAGAGCACGGCGACGATCGTATGAAAATGTCGCAAGAAATGATGGCAATTTATAAAGAAGAGAAAGTCAATCCGATGGCGGGTTGTTTACCTATCTTAATGCAAATGCCTATTTTCTTAGCACTGTACTGGGTATTGGTTGAAAGTGTTGAGCTGCGTCATGCGCCTTGGATACTGTGGATTCAAGATTTATCAGCGATGGATCCATGGTTCATTTTACCGCTCTTAATGGGTGCGTCGATGTTTATCCAGCAGCAACTAAATCCGCAGCCAGCTGATCCAATGCAAGCTAAAGTGATGAAGTTTTTACCGATTATTTTCACCGCATTCATGCTGTTCTTCCCAGCAGGTTTGGTACTATACTGGACGGTGAACAACTTATTTAGCATGACCCAGCAGTACATCATCAACCGTAAAGTTGAAGAAGAACAAAAACGTCGTACCGTGAAAGTTCTGGATTAAATAAAGTTCAAGTCTAAAAAACCATCGCTACGGCGGTGGTTTTTTTATGTATCAAAGAGAATGCTTTTCTTGTGTTAATAAACAAGGAAAATAGCTATATAACCATACTTTAGGATTTTAATAATCTACTCGTTGAAGTTTGCTTTGTCAGTGCCTGCTAAGCCGTCTATAATGGGGTTTTTGCTTATTGAGAGTGATTGTGGATTCTTTAGAGATGGCACTAGCCGCCGATAATTTGGATGAGTCACCTAAAAATTCTAACGTATCTGGACTTCCGACCATTGCGGCGATTGCTACACCGGTCGGGCGTGGTGGCGTCGGAGTTATTCGTCTGTCAGGCGCGCGTGCTTACGATATTGCTTGTCAGCTTACTAGTAAGTCGACTTTCACGCCGCGTATGGCCAGTTTTTGCCGTTTCTATCAGGCTGATGGCACGACCATTGATGAAGGTTTGGTGCTGTACTTTAAAGGTCCGCACTCGTTTACTGGCGAAGATGTGATTGAGCTGCAAGGTCATGGTGGCATGATTTTACAAAATCAGCTGCTAGCGCGGGTGTTTGAATTGGGCGCAAAACAAGCGGGCGCAGGGGAATTCTCTTACCGC
Organism: Psychrobacter sp. UBA6291; assembly: GCF_002439405.1. Lineage (NCBI taxonomy): Bacteria > Pseudomonadati > Pseudomonadota > Gammaproteobacteria > Moraxellales > Moraxellaceae > Psychrobacter > Psychrobacter sp. UBA6291. The sequence continues at coordinate 228,711 of NZ_DJUD01000022.1, forward strand.
GCTTTTGATAATGATAAATTGGATTTGGTGCAAGCAGAAGCCATCGCTGATGCGATTGATGCCACCAGCGCCGCTGCTGCCAGTAGTGCAATTCGCTCGCTTAGCGGTGAGTTTTCTCAAAAAATTAATCAGTTACTTGAGCAATTGATTCATCTGCGCTTGCACGTCGAAGCGGCGATTGATTTCCCTGATGAAGAAGACGTTGATTTCTTATCTGATGGGGTTATTCAAGATAAGCTTGAACAAACACAATCCAAAATACAGCAAGTGCTAGCGACCGCCAAGCAAGGACAGCTATTACGTGACGGTATTCATGTGGTGCTTGCTGGCAGACCAAATGCGGGTAAATCAAGCTTGCTGAATCGTTTGGCAGGGCAAGAGCGTGCTATCGTGACCGATGTCGCTGGGACAACGCGCGATACCTTACAAGAGACCGTCGTGCTTAACGGCTTAACCTTGCATCTAACCGATACCGCAGGTCTGCGCGAGACTGAAGATACGGTCGAGCGTATCGGTATTGAGCGTGCGCGTACGGCAATTACGCAGGCTGATATGCTTCTGATGGTCTATGATGTGACTCGTGACCTTGCAAGTGACCGCACACCATTACAGCTGGCTGAGCAGCTATTTGGCGAGTTACCAGAAGCCAAGCGCTTACTAATTATTGCCAATAAAAGCGATTTATTGAACGATAACAGCAGCGAAGAAAGAATCGCTACTTCACAAGCAGAAATAAAAAATCATGGCTATGAGCAGGTCAATGTTTCATGTGAAACAGGCGCAGGAATTGATGATTTAGTTGAAACCTTATGTGCTAAAGTAGGTTTTCATCCGCCAGAGAATAGCTTAATCGCCCGTACGCGACACATTGATGCGCTGAGACGTACCGCTGATTCGCTAGTAGAGGCACATGAGCAGCTGACAGTGTTTAAAGCAGGTGAGTTGGTGGCAGAAAGCCTACGCCAAGCGCAGCAAAGTTTGGGAGAAATTACTGGTGAATTTAGCGCTGACGATTTATTAGGAAAAATTTTTGGTAGCTTTTGTATTGGCAAATAACGAGTAAAAGTCTGCTTCTTTATCTGCATAGTAAAATTACCCCACTCTCAACTTATTTTTCTAAGGTATTGGTTTACGTAGTTTTTAAAATTTCAGTTAAAACAATTAGAATTTTAAATTCTATAAAAATCAAAAGCCTACGATAAGTTGAGATTGGCGTTAAAATTATCATTTTTTAGAAAATTTAGTTTTATCAATAATTATATTCGCCCTCACTATCAACCTAAGGAAAAGCGTATGCATTGCCCATATTGTAATGCGTCAGATACCAAAGTTATCGACTCACGGCTAGCAGCTGATGGCGCGCAAGTACGCCGCCGCCGTTCATGTAATAGCTGTCAGGAACGCTTTACGACCTTTGAAGTGGTAGAAGTGGTAATGCCGCGTATTATCAAATCAAGTGGCAAAATCGAACCTTACGATAATGACAAATTGCGCCGCTCGATTTTATTACCGCTACAAAAACGTCCGATTACCATCGATGAGCAAGAAGCGATGATTAGTCGTATCGAGAAGCGCGTACGCCAAATGGGCGAGCGCGAGGTGAGCAGTAAGGTCTTGGGTGAGATTATTATGAGTGAGCTTAAAACGCTCGATGATGTCGCTTATGTGCGTTTTGCCAGTGTTTATCGTGATTTTCAAGATATCGACGCCTTTCATCAAGAAATTGCCAATATCCGTCCTAATGAAAAATAAGCATCACTCATGCTAAGTATTTAGCCTGCTTTCAAGTTTATATTGCTTACTCACTCTACTCTATAAAATCTTTAATAATAATTATCAGTTGTTGATTAAGTCCACCTTTATGTCAAACTCAAAACACTCTCAAGACGCCAAAGATCGTTATTTTATGATGCTCGCTATTGAGCAGGCCAAGCGTGGTCTGTATACGACGCGTCCCAATCCGTCGGTCGGCTGTATGATTGTGCAAGCGGATAAAGTAGTAGGTCAAGGCTTTCATCCAAAAGCAGGGCAGCCGCATGCTGAGGTTTTCGCCTTAAAAGATGCTGGCATGCAAGCGATGGGCGCGACCGCTTATGTGACATTAGAGCCTTGTAGTCATACCGGACGTACACCGCCTTGTGCCCTAGGTCTTATTGAGGCTGGCATAAAACGTGTTGTCATTGCCGGTCTCGATCCCAATCCACAAGTGGCTGGGCGCGGAGTAAAATTGTTAGAAGAAGCGGGAATCGCCGTAACCGTCGGCGTGCTGACAGCGCAAGCAGAAGCTTTAAATAAGGGCTTTTTAAAGGCGATGCGTAGCCAAATGCCTTATGTTAGGCTTAAAATTGCCACCAGTCTTGATGGCCGTACCGCTATGGCGTCTGGAGAGTCGAAGTGGATTACCGGCACGGCGGCGCGCGAAGATGTACAGAAACTGCGTGCGCAAAGCGGCGTTATTATCACAGGCAGTGAAACAGTCATCGTTGATAATCCGCAGTTAAATGTACGCTCTAATCAACTAGGTATTAATCCTGAACAAGTACCACAACCTAAAATAGTGATACTCGATAGACGAGGGCGATTAGAACACGATTTACAGTCTGACTATCAGCTATGCCAGAGTCCAGAAACTCTTTATTGGCATGAAGAAAACTTAATTGAGTTATTAAAGAACTTAGTGAGTGACCATCACTGTTATGACGTCTTAGTAGAGGCGGGCGCAAGCGTTGCAGGAAGCTTTTTACAACAGCAGCTGGTGGATGAACTCATTGTTTATCAAGCACCTTGCTTATTAGGGAGTGAGGCGCGCCCTATGGTTGCTGTCAATCCATTAGCGTTAGCGCAGCAGCTACGTTTTGATATCCACGGTCATGAGCAGCTTGGCACTGATCTTAAGCTTACCTTATTACCTTTATAGTTGGCGTTATAAATGCCTTGTCTTTCAATATTTTACCCACAAGATTAAACTTACATACAATGTATGTGGATAAGTGGAATAGTTTTATAAAGGTTTCACATGAAACTGTGTATAACTTTGTTTCACATGAAACTTACTAGTAATTGTTAATAATGTTTTAAAGTTATAATTTATTTAAAATCAGTTACTTACGTATATAGCTCAAGTGTAGTGAATAATTATTAAAAAGCAGACTTATTGTGGATAACTCTTTAAAAACCAAGTTTCTCATACTACTACTCCTTATGTCAGCGCTAGTTATCCACAGTTTATCCGCTGAGTCTTTTTATTCTCGCTAATTTTATAGTAAGCGCTATAAACAGCTTAAAGACTAATAGCGATTATCGTTATTGATTTTGAATGAAATAATAGGTTTAAATAATATATGCTGCCTTTAACGGCCATAAAAAATACCAAGAGGTTAATATGTTTACTGGAATTATAGAAAGCGTTGGCAAAGTAAAGTCCATGCAACCAACGGGCGGTGATATCCGCTTGACCATAGAATCTGCTGGCTTAGATTTTAGCGATGTGAAACTAGGCGACTCGATTGCTTCAAATGGCATTTGCTTAACGGTGGTGGAGTTTGGTAGTAATTATTACTCTGTCGACGTTTCACGTGAAACTATTGCTCGTACAGCGCTGGCAGATTTAAAGCCCGGTTATGCGGTGAACTTAGAAAAAGCCATGCTACCAACTACCCGTTTTGGTGGGCATATCGTTGCCGGTCACGTTGATGGGGTAGGCGTGGTTAGTAAATTGCAAAAAGATGCGCGCTCACTTTATATTGAAATTGAGATACCGCACGAGTTGGCACATTATACGGCTACCAAAGGCTCTATTACCCTTGATGGTATCAGTCTCACTACCAACTTAGTCCGCGATAATATCGTTTCGCTCAATATCATTCCGCATACCGCGCAAGTCACCAATATTGCCCAGCATTGGTTGGTAGGTAGTAAAGTCAATGTTGAGGTCGATATTGTGGCGCGCTATTTAGAGCGGTTATTAAACAAATCGCAAGCGGATAATGCACATGCTAGCAGCCCGCAAAGTACGATTACTGAGGCGTTTTTAGCTGAGAATGGTTTTATGAAATAAAGGTTAAATAGCCAAAATCATCACCAAGCTGTTATAAAAGACAGATCTTGCAAACGCTTATTGGTTTTTAATCAGCGTTTGCAAAACAGTTTTTAGCTTTTGTTTATTAATAGGCTTGGCCAAAAACTCATCCATGCCCACTTGTAAACAGGCGATTTTATCTTCTTCGCTGTTATTTGCGGTTAGCGCAACGATTGGAATATCATCGCCTTGCGCGCGAATCGCTTGGGTCGCTTGCAGTCCATCCATCACGGGCATCCGGCAGTCCATCAAAATAAGCGCAATTTCCTGACGCTGCGCTTGCAATTTGTCCAACGCCTGCTGCCCATCTTCCGCCACGATACTGCGATAGCCAATCTTTTCCAGTATCTTACAAGCTATTTTTTGATTGGTTGGACTATCTTCTACCACTAAAATCAGTGGCGCTAACGTTTCATGAGCGGCTTCATCTGCGCCTAACGGGCTACTGCTTTGCTGTTTGTTTTCTTGGCTAGTTATTTGCGGTAACAGTGTTTGTCTAACGGGTAGGGTTAATCGCAGTAACTCAGAGAGTGATAATGCCACATCGAGTGGTTTGTTTAAAAAACCGTCACATTGATCCAGTAACATAGCAGGAATGCGGCGCTCAGCTTTCATACTGACCAATATTTTTGGCAGGGCAGTATTAGACAGTAAGCTATTTAGAGCCTGCTGTTTATCGATATCTATACGTGCTTTATCTTCTGATTTCTCCAGTTTATTTTCAGCGTCTATATTTTTATCATCAATGTTTATTTGATGTGATAACGCGAGCGTGATGTCTTCATAATATTCGTAATCTAAGAGCAAAATAGGTGCAAGTTTTTGCGCATCTTGCGCCAGTTTATTATTTATTTGCTCAAGCGCCACTCTATCTATAGAAGTGGAAATAGTGGCTGGGATAGATAAATAAGCGCACAAATCGCGTAAATGCTTGGCTCGCAGCGGTTGTTTAATGACGGCAATAAGATGAATATAAGTCAATTGCGGATTAAAGTGGTAAATAGGCTGATAGGCTGGTCGTCTACAAGGCAAATACAGCTTAAAAGTACTGCCTTTATTAAGCGTGCTTTTCATCTCAATAAAACCGCCTAATAGTTTAGCGAAGCTATTAACGTCGTTTAATCCGAGCCCTTTTATGGCGCTGTTTTTGTGCGCGTAGTTAATAGGGTGGTTTTTGATGTGAACACTGTTTTGGCTGTTGCTTTCATTAAAATACGTCAGCAGTTGGTGCTGCTTTGCGATATCGATGCCTGTGCCGCTGTCTTTTATACTAAACCGAATCCAGTCGTGCGATGGATGAATGGTAGTGTTTGATTTATCTAGATTGCCGTGATTCGTATCATGGCTGTTATTAGAAATGTGCTCTTTATCTACCTCGCCTATACTGGTACTTTTGATATCAGCTATGTCCGCATTGGTCACCGCATCGATGGTAAGTGACACATAGCCAGAATTGGTAAATTTAATCGCATTATCTAATAAATTACGTAGGATTTGCCGCAAGCGCCTATAATCGGTATCGATACAGCGCGGGCTGTCAGGCGCAAAAAAATACAAGAGCTCAAGTCCTTGCTGCCTTAAGCTTTCTACCATCGATTGACTGACTTGTTGACCAAGCTTATAAATATCCACCGCTTCAATAGATAGACGGGATGTACGAACCTCTATCTCTCCTATATCTAACATATCGTTTAGCATCGTCAGCATAGAATGGCTGGTTTGAGTCAAAGTCGTAACGATTTGATGTTGCTTAGCGCTCAGATTATCGGGATTGATAGGTTCTAACGTGTCAATCATGGCTTCTAACGGCAGGCGTAAATGATGCCCCATCGTTGATTTAAGTGCTTCAAACTCATCAAGCTGACGTTGTAGTTGACGGTTTTGCTGCTCCAAATGCGCGGTCTGTTCGACAAGTTCGTGAATATTATTTAGGAGGACGGTAAAACCATGCACCTGCCCGTGTTCGCCAAACCAAGGCGTGATATGCAACTGATAAGCTTTTTTATTGTGCAAACCGTAAACCAATAGCGTGCGCGTGACTCGCAAATCCGCCAGCTTTTGTAGCAGGGCTTGGGTTGATTCGTCTTTAGCAAAGAAAAAATCGGTCAGTTGATAGTTGCTATCGCTGTGAAAGGTGGTTTCAAATACTTGCTCAAAGCGATGATTAAAAAAGCTGATTTGGCCATGTCTCATAATCATCAGCATCGGCAGCGGCGCATGATCGACCAATCGCTCTAACCGATGCTTTAGCGTGGTAATGCGCCGATGGTTGCTGTGCAGCTGATAACTGATACGGCTAAGTGCGTGACCCAAACGCAAAAATTCAGCCGTGGTTTTCTTTTCGATAAACGGCGGCGCGATATAACCATCTTTGGCATGGCTACTTAACTCATCGGTATAAATGAGCAGTTGTTCCCAGTTGGCACGCCGTTTTAGGGTATAGAGTAAGGCCATAGCAAATAGTAAGATGGCTGTCATCAATGGCAACCAATAGCGATACGACATCCAATTGATATCAAGCGCTTCATGCCGCAGTATCAGGTACACCTTGTGACCACTTTCAAGTTCAATGGTGCCGACCAAATTACGATTATTTAGCTCGTAGGCACTATGATGATTGCTAGCAGAGGGCAAAGAAGTGATAACGTTGGGGAAAGTGATGCCAGTAAACTCTCGTTCATCAGGGCGGGTACGTCGGTGTATATAGGTTTGCCCAGAAGGCATCATAAAAATCAGCTGATAGCTCATATCCTTTAAAAAAGGCTTTTGTAATATCTTTTTAATTACTAAGTTTGTAGGGTTTGAGAGCTGGGTTATCTCGTGCTGTAAATTATAAAAGCTTTGGATACTGTGCTGCTCATTATGCTGCCTCATCTCATAAAACATGGTGCCGTAATACACTGCCAACATCGCTAATAATGTCAGTGTATAAAAAATCAGCAGTCGTTGTAGAGACTTAAATTGTTGCATAAAAGCAGGACCCTAAATCGGCGGTAAGTCGGTATGTCTTAATATGAAGTCAAAACTACGCTTAATCACCATTATAAAGATAAAACGCCTGATTAATAGCGCTGGATGGCTGCTATTACAATCATGGCACAACGCTACAAACTCACCTATAATAGGCAAATTAACCATAAATACTGCCTGACTATGACAACACCTGCTGCACAATCTGATTTATCTATTAACGCTACTCAACCTCAGAAGAACGCTGCTATCAAAGTGCCATCTGCTGCTAAACCGCTGCGAGTGATATTTGCTGGCACCCCAGAGTTTGCAGCGACTAGCCTTGAGGCGCTTATCAAGCAGCAAGATGCGTTGAGTATAGATATCGTTGCCGTTTATACTCAGCCTGACCGCAAAGCGGGTCGCGGACAAAAGTTATCAGTATCTGCGGTCAAGCAAGTGGCATTGGCCAATGACATTGTGGTTGAACAGCCTGCTACCTTTAAAAAATCCAGCACCGAAGGCATGGCAGCACGTGAGAATTTACGTACTTATCAGCCAGATGTCATGATTGTCGCGGCTTATGGTCTGATTTTACCGATTGGTGTATTGACCACGCCGACTTATGGCTGTCTCAATATTCATGCTTCGCTGTTGCCACGTTGGCGCGGTGCCGCCCCGATTCATCGGGCGTTACTAGCGGGTGATAGCGAGACTGGCATTACCATTATGCAGATGGATAAAGGCCTGGATACGGGTGACATGCTTTATAAAGTCAGCGCACCTATCGAAGCTGATGATACGGCCGCCAGCTTGCATGATAAGATGGCAGCACTTGGCGCGGCGGCTATTACTACCGTATTAAAAGACTTGGCGCATTACCAAGCACAAGCGGTTGCTCAAGATGACAGCCAAGCCAATTATGCGGAAAAATTGGTTAAAACCGAAGGCGAAATCGACTGGACGCAGTCTGCTACACAGATTGAACGCCAGATTCGTGGGTTGACTCCTTGGCCTGGCGCCTACACCTTTTTAGCAGGGCAGCGCGTCAAAATTTTGGCCAGTCTGCCGGTAAATCCATCACAGCAAACCGTTAAGCCTGCGGGCACTATTATCAGTGTTGGGCGAAAAGCCATACTGGTCGCTTGCGGCAGAGACACTATTAGCGAACCACAAAGCAATGAATACTCAGCGACGACTTTGGCAATTACTCACTTACAATTTGCAGGTGGTAAGCCGATGAGCGCTGAGCAAATTTGCCATGGTAATCAATTAAACGATGGTGATCAGTTTATGGCAGAAGTAAAGTAACTTACTTATGCTTAATGTATTTAATAACAAGCAATCTAACTTTTATCAGACGATCTGGATCAGACGTCAAGGAAATTCAATTTAATGAGACAAACCAGCACTGCACCAAGAAATAATAAGCTCAAACCGTCAAGCAACCTTATTATGAATGGTAGCGTCCGTGTCCGGGTGATTCGCACTTTATTGGCCATTCAAAATGGTCAATCACTTGCCAGCGTCCTTGACCCGTTACTCAACAGTCTGCACGACGGCGATAAAAGCTTTGCCCATGCCTTACTACTGACGACACTGCGCCAGTGGTACGCGCTAGCACGTTTGCTCGATACGCTAGCGGACAATCCTATCGATGAGGTTGAGGTTCGTACGACTATTCAAGTGGGTTTAGCGCAATTGCTGTATTTAGAAGTGGCGGACCATGCAGCGATTCATGAAACGGTCGAAGCGGCAAAAGAGATTGATTTTGCCCATGCAACAGGTTTGATTAACGCTATCTTGCGTAAAGTCGCTAAGAATCCTAGCAAGTTCCGTAAGAAGTGCGATAAGAAGCACAGTCTGCCGAACTGGCTTGCCTATCAGCTTAAGCAGGATTGGAGCGAGCAGTATGACGAGCTGATGCAAGGTTTGCGCCAAGCAGCACCGATGTTTTTACGAGTCAATTCGGCGGTTACTTCGGTAGAGGATTATCAGCAAGCACTCGATGGGGCAGAAATTGATGCAGACATCGTTGAGCTAACGACTGGTTTTAATTTACCGAACTCATCAGATACAGCTATAGCAACAACGCTATCCACCAAAGGTCTCCGGCTACATCAAAGCACAGCCGTAAACGCTTTGCCTGATTTTGCTTTTGGAGTTGCCAGCGTACAAGACATGCATGCTCAACTTGCTGCTCCGATTATTAATAAAGCGTTAATGGCTAAAATAAGCACTGATAAATCTAATACAGACATTGATTCAGAAGCCAATAATAATGAGCTGCATATCTTAGATGCTTGTGCGGCACCTGGTGGTAAATTGGCGCATTGGTTAGAATTATTAAGCTCAAATGAGCCTTCATTGTTTCACGTGAAACAAAACGATGAATCTGTTCCTCTAGTTTCAAAAGTTAAGCTGACGGCAATCGATAACGAAGCGCCGCGTATCGAGCGTATTCACACCAATCTACAGCGCTTGAACCTAAGTCAGCACGACTTGCAGCAAGCTGAGAAGGATATCGAGCTCAATATTGTTTGTGCGGACGCCACCAGATGGCAGCATGGGAAAAATAAAAAAGCGGCTACCAATGAGCCGGTATTTGATGCAATATTACTCGATTCTCCTTGTACTGCGACAGGCGTGATTCGCCGTCATCCTGATATCAGTATTTTGCGTACCGAAGAAGACGTTGAGCAAACTGCATTATTACAAGCGGATATTTTGCATAATTTATGGCCACAATTGAAAGCGGGTGGTTATCTATTGTATGTGACCTGCTCTATCTTAAAGCAAGAAAACGTCGAGCAAATGCAGGATTTTATCAGTCATCATAATGATGCGGTAGCGATTGAGTTTACCGAATATTGCAGTTGGGGCATCGCGCAAGCAATCGGTCGTCAGTGCTTGCCCATTGATAGCGAGAGTGGTGATGGGTTTTATTATGCGTTGCTTCATAAGACAATGGCATAAAACTGCTGAATAAACCGTTTTAAATATTGAATAACCTCATTATAGACAGGACAATCTAATGAAATATATCAGTACCCGTGGTCAGACAGCGCCGATGGATTTTAGTGATGTGCTATTGATGGGTCTTGCGCCAGATGGCGGTTTAATGCTGCCTGAGCACTATCCAAACATTGATAGCAGGACCCTTGATGAGTGGCGCACGCTCAGCTATCCACAGCTTGCCATGGCGATTATGCAGCGCTTTGCCACTGATATTCCTGCCGCTGATTTGCAAGATATCATCGAGCGTACTTATACCTCCGAGGTATTTGGTTCTGATGAGATTGTCCCTGTCCGTAAGCTTGAGGATAACTTATATATTTTAGGATTATCAAATGGTCCGACATTGGCATTTAAAGACGTTGCTATGCAGTTCTTGGGCAATGCCTTTGAGTATGTGCTAAAAAGAAAAAACGCGCGAATTACTATTATTGGTGCTACCAGTGGTGACACGGGCAGCGCAGCAGAGTATGCATTGCGCGGCAAAGAAAATATTGAAGTCTTTATGCTGTCACCGCACGGTAAAATGAGCGAATTTCAGCGTGCGCAAATGTATAGCTTGACCGACGATAATATTCATAATATCGCCATCGAAGGCATGTTTGATGATTGCCAAGATATCGTCAAAGCATTGCAACAAGATGCCGAATTTAAAGCGGCTTATAACCTCGGCACTGTTAACTCTATCAACTGGGGTCGTATCCTCGCGCAAATCGTTTATTACTTCAAAGCCTATTTTGCGGTCACAACGAGCAACGATGAAAAAGTCAGCTTTAGCGTGCCATCAGGTAACTTTGGTAATATTTGCGCCGGTCACATTGCTCGCGAAATGGGTTTGCCAATTGACCGTTTAATCGTCGCGACCAACGAAAACGATGTGCTCAACGACTTTTTTAATCAAGGTGCCTATCAGCCGCGTCCGACCGATAAGACTTATGTCACCTCTAGCCCGTCAATGGATATTTCTAAAGCTTCTAACTTTGAGCGTTTTGTTTATTTATTGCTGGATAAAGACAGCGCCCGCGTTCATGAGCTATTTGAAGGGGTGAAATCTGGGCAAGGATTTGATTTGTCTGATTTGATGGAAGCAGTCAACACACGTTATGGCTTTGCTGCCGGTAAATCTACCCATAACGACCGCTTACAAACTATTAAAGTACTTTATGAGCAGCATGGTGAATTAGTCGATCCGCACACAGCTGATGGTATTAAAGTCGCTAAAGAATTACAGCGCGAAGGTGAAGTGATTGTTTGTGCCGAAACGGCATTACCGGTGAAATTTGCTGATACTATCTTTGAGGCGGTTGGAGAGATAGAAATTGCGCGTCCTGCGCATACCGAAGGCTTAGAAGACTTACCGCAGCAGGTGGTGGTATTAGATAATAATGCCGAACTGGTCGCTGAGCAAATCCGTCAATATGTAACGCCAAATATAGCTTAGAGAACTCATTTATAAAAAGTATTCATTAAAATTAATATCCAATCATCAATAGCTAAATTTAGGTTACGCTATTGTAATAAAATGTTTATGATTGTGTTATGGTATATATAATTGTAATATTAGAAACAGCGTCGGCAAATAAACATCGTGCTCGGCGCTTTTCTAACAATTAAACCTATCAATCACATCAGTCAATCATACTGAACAGCTGCTTTATAGACATTATGATAGCGTTATTTTAAGTTTTTTATGCTCATGTTTTCTTATACATGTTTCTTTCTTACCAATAAGTTTTGAGCATAAGAAATAGACTTAGATAGCCTTTATCATGGTACTGATCGCAGTACATATTGTGGATATAAAAATGAAGATGAGCTTAAAGAAGATAGCAAACGCACTATTACTGACGACATTTAGTGGTGCAATGCTGCTGACCACTGCCCACGCCAATAATCCACCGCCGACGATTAAGGCTGATGCGCCCAATCGCTATATCGTCAAAAAAGGCGATACCTTATGGGATATCTCAGGTCGCTATTTAGACAGCCCTTGGCGCTGGAAAGAGATTTGGGCGACCAACAAGCAAATCAAAAACCCCAACCTTATTTATCCTAACGACGTTCTTATTCTATGCGTGATTCAAGGTAAAACCTTGGTCGGGGTCGATACCGGCGAAGGTTGCGCAGGAGTTGAAAAACAATTGACTGGTAATGTGGTTGCCAGCTCAGTCACGGTGACCTCTACTGCTAATAGTATTCCCCCTATTCCGTGGTCTGCTATTCAGCATTGGCTCGACAAGACCATCATTGTTAATCCAGCAGATTTTAATACCACCCCATACATTTTAGCCTCAAAAAAAGGCAATTTAATTACAGCTAGTGGCGATAAAGTCTATGCCAAAGGCGTACCACTTATCGTTGGCCAACGTTACGGTATTTACCGTGAAGGCGAAAAGTATGTCGAGCCTAAAACACAAAAAATTATTGGTTTAGAAGTCACGCAAGTTGCTACTGGTCTGGTGACGTCTACCGAAACCAATGGCGTGACCAGCTTGCAGCTTATCGACAGCTATGGCAAAGAAGTCCGTGAAGGCGACCGCGTTTTTGTGGAGCTAAATAATTCAATACCGCCAGTATTTTATCCAACGCCAGCAACCGTTAATCGCGGCGGTATGATTGTTCGCGTGATGGATTCTATTAGCTCAGCGGCTAAGGGGAGCGTCGTTGCTATCAATTTGGGCAGCGCACACGGTGCCAAACCTGGAGATGTATTGACCGTTTTTCAAAAAGGCGCGGTCATACGCGATATCAAGGATAATGACACGCCAGTCCGTTTACCAAGCGAGCCTACTGGTATGGTAATGGTGTTTAATACCTTTGATAATATCAGCTATGCGTATGTGCTTGATTCTGAGCTACCGCTTAATGTCGGTGATCAGCTGTTACCACCGCCGTATCTATAATAAGTTCAATATCTCTAATAAGTACAATACTTATTCTTTGAGCTAAAAGTTTAACTTAAACTAAATGAGCTAGATGATTATGACCGCAGTCACTTCTCTTTTATCCGCCGAGCAGCGTGCCGTTTTGGCGCTGTGGACTGAAGTGAATGCGTCATTATCAGCATACCATAAACTCATCTCTAACTTTGGCACGGCAGGGCTTGCTTGGAATGCTAAAGTAGAGGCATGGCGTCAATTGGGCATTCATAGTACCCATCTTAAGCGTCATGAGCAGCCAGAACAAACGCTCACTACTATCGATAAAATCCAGCAAGCATTGTTAGCTGGAAAATACGGTCTTTTATTTGCTGACCAGCCTGACTATCCAGCGCAGCTGCTAGAAATATACGACCCACCACCATTGTTATTTTACCGCGGTGATAAAGCGCGTTTGCAGCAAGCGCAAATCGCCATCGTTGGTAGTCGCAAACCCACCGCCCACGCGCAAAAAATCACCTTTGATATGGCGCAATACTTAGCGCAAGCTGGTTATATTATCACTAGCGGTCTTGCGCTGGGTGTCGATAAGCGCGCCCATTTAGGTGCTTTAGCTCAGTCTGATGCCGAATATCAAGGCCGTACGGTTGGCGTGATGGGGACGGGGATTGATGTCAATTACCCCAATCATCATGATAAATTATTTAGTCAGATTATTGATCAAGGCGGCTGTATCGTCAGTGAGCTACTACCGCACACACAGCCGCACAAACACACTTTTCCGCGCCGTAATCGTCTAGTTGCAGGACTTAGCCTCGCGACCATTGTCACTGAAGCGACCATTCAAAGCGGCTCACTGATTACTGCGCGCCTAACCTCCGAGCAAGGTAAACAAGTTTTTGCCATTCCAAGTCATATTGATAATAGCAATGCCGAAGGCTGCCATCATTTAATACGTGAAGGCGCAACGTTGATTTATCATCCGCAGCACGTCCTTGAAGATATTAATAATCAGTTGGACTATAGAGCGCATACCTATCAGCCGTCATCTAATGCAGAGTCTAGTATTGAGCGGGCAACTCTTAGCCAAGGTTCCAATTCTCTAAATACAGAGAAACTCTCTACCAAAAGTATTAATCAATCGCCACAATCTAATCTCAAACCTTCTTCCCATACTAGTGTTATTCCTGAGCATTTAGCGCTCATTTATGAGCAACTTGATTGGCATGGGCAGGATTTAGATGCGTTGTTAAATACTACTGATATGTCGGCCGCGCAATTGATTGGGCAACTTATGGAGCTTGAATTATTAGGGGTTATCAATGTACAAGGTGGACGTTATTTGCGCGTCTAATGTTTATTGAAAGCTAGCGTGATTTTAAGAAACTTTTAAACCTGCTGTTTTAGCTGTCGTTAAAGTTGTATTATATCTCCTCATACTTTCCTTTCTTATTCCGCTATGTCTACATCTAAAGCTCTTATCACCGATTCTGTCATCGAAGCTGCGCATTGGCTGCAAAAAGGGCAGCTGCTTGCTTATCCAACCGAAAGCGTTTGGGGTATCGGCTGTGACCCCTTCAATCAACAAGCGGTAGAGCAGCTTTTGGCTATCAAACAACGACCGTTAGAGAAGGGTATGATTGTGGTCACCGATAGTGTCAGTCGACTTAAGATGTTGTTAAATAGTCTAAATGAAGATCAACGCCAGCAAGTGTTAGTCAGTTGGCGTAACGATACTGATTCCGACGTCAATAGCAAGCAGGCCCATACGTGGTTATTACCGTTATCAGAAAACTTACCCGTTTCTATCCCTGCGTGGATTACCGGTGCCCATCATAGTGCGGCGGTGCGGGTGATTGACCATCCTTTGGTGCAGCAGCTGTGCCGTCAAGTGGTGTCCGTCCATAATCCCTATGGCTTTGTCGTTTCGACCAGCTGTAACCCGTCCGGTCAGCCGCCTGCTTTAACGCTCTCACAAGCACAGGCTTATTTTTCTAATAGCAATGAGCAAGTTGGCTATCTAAAGGGCGAGACGCTTGGTTATCTGCTCCCTAGCCAAATCAGCGATGCTCGAACGGGTCAAGTGATTCGTTAGTAACCATTTAAAAGCTAATATTTTTTATATTAGTAGTTCAGTCCTCTATTTATACCCAATCTTACTTTACGCCTTATACCTACAATTCATCTCTTGTTTTTGTAGATGGTTTTTTGTCACACTGAGAAAAAGGCAAGACAACTATAAGGATAAAAAGCGATGGATATTCTAATCAGTGGTGGCTCGGGATTTTTAGGTAGCGCGTTTAGTGAAGCAATCATTAAGCGCTATCAAAAAGATGATAAAAAAGTGCAGATTACGTGGCTGACGCGCGATAGTAAGCAGGCGCATCCTAATGATATTAAAATGATGACCTATGATGAGCTGGTGAAGTCAGATAAAGGCTTTGATGTTATTTTGAATCTAGCAGGCGCAGGGATTGCTGATAAACGTTGGAGTGACGCGCGTAAAGAGCAATTGCTTGCCAGCCGTATCAAACCTACTGAGGCGCTACTGGATTTTATTGCGCGTAGTAATAGCAAACCTAAGCTACTGGTTAGCGGTTCAGCGATTGGCTGGTATGGTCCTCAAGGTGATAAGTCTTTGACAGAAAGCAGTGGTTTTAACGCTGATTTTTCGCATAAACTCTGTGACGACTGGGAACAGTTGGCGCTAAAAGCTACCGATTACGGTGTCCCTGTTGCTATCGTACGCACTGGTGTGGTTATCCATCCTAAGGGCGGTATGGTCAGTAAATTATTAACGCCGTTTAAAATGGGTGTCGGTGGTCAATTGGGTGACGGTAAGCAAATTATGAGCTGGATCAGTCGTACTGATTGGGTAAGAGCGGTAATATTTATCATTGAGCAACATCTTAGTAGTCAGAGACAGCAAGTGAATAGTATTGATAATACTCTAACAACAGCAAACGCTACGCCAGCGCTGGTTTATAACTTGACCGCGCCCAACCCTGTGACCAATCATACTTTTACTAAAACGCTTGGCGCATGGCTACATCGTCCGACATTTTTTACTTTACCAGCATTTTTATTAAAGCTGATGTTTGGTGAGATGTCGACCTTGTTGATTGATGGGCAAAAGGTGCTGCCACAAGCGCTACTGGACGCAGGTTTTGAATTTGAACACACAGCTTTAGAGCATGCACTGGAGCAGCAAGGGTGAGTTTTTAGAGGCATGTTTCATGTGAAACAATGGATTTAAAACAACGTTTTTGAAGCATTGATTTAAAAATAACGTTAAATTACTAAGTGCTTTATATTTCTAGTTCTATAAAGTTTCAATAAACCATCATGCTGTCTACAACAGGTAAGAATATTGGCGTACTATAAGCCCGTCTTTGTCTGATTCAATTTTATCATGTGGCCTTTTATCATTCTTACCCAGCTGCTCGCCCTGATGAGTAGCGTGATATTTTACTGGTTCTTTCAACCAAAACAGCGCTTAGCTAAAGCCGGTTTGTTTTTAAGTATTTTTATTATCAACAATGTTTTTCTGCTCTACGGCTTGAGTGAATTTTGGCGCGAGCGCTTTCATGTCTATCTGGTTGTCGGCATTTTACAAGGCTTTATGTTTTATGCCGCATTAATAACTGCGGTTATTGCCTTGGTCTATGTTTATATTCTTAAACAAAAACTCCGGCCAAAACTTATACGTGCCGTTGCAGCGATAACTTATATTGGCATTGTGGGCTTGGCGGTATTTAATGCCTATTCACCAGTCGTCCATCGTCTAAACGTCACGACAGATAAGCCACTTAAGCGGCCGCTGCAAATTGCTTTGGTGTCTGATACGCATTTGGGTAGATGGTTTGGCAATCGGCAGATAGATAAGCTGGTCAAGCTAATTGATGCCCAAAATCCTGATGTCGTGGTCATCGCAGGCGACGTCATGAATGATTCGACCGACGCTTATGATAAAACCAATATGCATGCGCATTTATCAAAACTAACAGCGCCGCTCGGTGTCTATGCCACTTTAGGCAATCACGATTATTCTGGTAACGAAGTGGCAATTGCCAAGGCCGTTGAACGCGCGGGGATACAGGTAATTGACAATAAAAGCATTTGGTTAGACGATTCAGTGTTGCTGATAGGGCGTTCAGATGAGACAGATCCCGCACGTCCGGCTGCGATAGAGTTGCTTAGTGAAGTGAGGGCGGACAAGCCGGTGGTATTTTTAGAGCACAGCCCTGCTGACTTAGAACAAATAAAGGGTTTGCCAATCGATTTGCACCTGTCAGGGCATACGCATGGCGGGCAGATATTTCCTTTAACGATATTACTAAAGTGGTTTACGCCGCTGGTTTATGGGGCAAAGTACAGTGAGGACACGCAGTTTTTGGTGACTTCTGGCTATGGTATTGGCGCAGTACCCTTTAGGCTTGGCACGCGCTCTGAGATATGGATGATTACCTTGCAGTCAGCGCATTAGTAGTTATCCCAGCGGTCACAAGTATTGAGAAAGCAGTTGCTATAATCCGCTAATTTATAAATATCGCCGCCACAACCCAGCAAACGCTTTAACAAAATATTATCTCGCTAGGAATTTTCATGCGTTACGCGTTCATTATCACTATTATTGTCCTGCTGCAGCTGTTTAGTTTTGGCGCAGCGTGCAGTCTAGAATGGTGGCTACAGCCTTGGAGCACGCCTTTATTAATACAAAACACTTGGATTGCTGTCTTTGCGGCTACCAATGCTCTTTTGCTACTTAGCGTCACAAAATCATTTGCCAATAGCTATCGCTGGATAAGTGCTTGGATGATGGTGATGCACTTTATACTACTAACGGCGCTATTGAGCAGTCTAGTATATGGTGGTTTTTGGCTTTTACATGCTTTGGGTATTCCTACTTTTTATGATACAGACGTAATTAGTATTGGTTTACGCATTTTTGCCCTAGTTTTCTTTATAGGCCTATTTAGCTATACGCTGTATAACGCTTACGTGCCGGCGGTGCGCGAGTTGTCTATTAAGATTAATAAGCCGCTAAATTACTCGCTGCATATTGCAGTAGCCAGTGATTTGCATTTGGGCCGTTTATTTGGCAATAAATCTATCGAACGGCTCAATGACATTGTGCAGAGCTATCAAGCAGACATATTGTTGATGCCAGGCGATATTATGGATGACAATACCAAGGCGTTTGCGGCCTATAATATGGCAGAAGATTTGGCAAAGCTGGTAAGTAGTCTGCGCTACGGTGTCTATGCGACGTTAGGTAATCACGATTTGTACGGTCACGAGCAGCCAATTAGTGAAGCTTTACAAGCTGCTGGCGTGCAGTTGCTCAACGATGAAGCGACTTGTCTGTCGCATCAAGGCCAGCCGATTTGGCTTGTTGGACGTTTTGATAATCATAAACGGCAGAGGGTAGCGACGACCGAATTGCTCGAACAAGTGATTACTACTGAGCCAGTGATTTTGTTAGACCACCGACCGAGCGATATTATGGCGCATAGCCAGTTGCCGATTGATTTACAGGTTTCAGGACACACCCATAATGGGCAAATATTTCCAGCTAATTTTATTGTAAAGGCGATTAATCGCTTGGGCTACGGCTACGAAAAAGTCGGTAAAGGTCACTTTGTGGTATCGTCAGGTTATGGATTTTGGGGCATACCTTTTCGTTTAGGCTCACGTTCTGAAGTTTGGCTTATTACGTTAAGCGGTCAGCAGAATTCATAAAAACTATCTTTATCATATTAATGTCCTTGACGATTTAGTTGCAATAAATCTCGAACTGCCTATTAAACGCTAACCTCACTTTTTAGTGATAACGGCCGTTTTATTTATTAGGCTGCTAATAAATTTTGTGTACTGATGACGTCACGTACAAAGCCAGCAAAGCCATGAATAATATGATTGGTTTGCTGCTCAAGTCCTTGGTGCACGCTCATAAAATGAATAAAGCCATGCGGCGCACCATAGACCGTATAAGTTTGGACAGCTCTACCATAATCCTCTAACTGCTTGGCATATGCAAACGCCTCATCACGTAAGATATCCAATTCTGCTGCAACGACATAGGTCGGGCAAATGTGGCGATTGTCACCGAGCATAGGCGACGTCAAGATATGTTGACGCGGCAGCGGACTATTTTCTAAACAAGCCGCATCAAAAACCGCCACATCGGCATGATCGAGCAATAACCCTTCGCCGTATAGCTCCCAGCTTGGATAATCATTTTCGATATCCGTTACGGGATATAAAGGCATTTGTGCCAGTGGCTGCGGCAGGCGCTGTAATATCTCAAACGTTTTTTGCCCATCAACGCCTAAATCTTGCCATGACTTTGCAGACGGCGTGATGACTTGTTGGGCAATCATGGTTGATAAGCCGCCGCCTGCACTATCTCCTGCCAAAACAATACGCGATGCTAATGCCCCGAATTTATAGCAATTATCCGCCAACCAAGCATAAGCGGCAATACAATCTCTTAGTCCCGTAGGCGCAGGATATTCAGGTGCTAGGCGATAATCAACACTAACCACTGGCCAGCCTGTCCGCTCACAGACGGCATGACAAAATTCGTGATGAGTGTTGATATCGCCGATACAAAAACCACCGCCATGGAAAAATAGCATGACGGTTTCATCAGGATTGATTTTGGTTTTCTTTTTAAAGCTAAAGCCTGCTGCGTTTACTTGCTTTTGATAACAACGAATCAGCATATCGCCATCATCCGCGTTGGCAATCGTCTTATCTTCCCAATTGACGCTAGGCTCATTTTTCTTGGTAAAAGGTTTTATCGTGTCAAATAACGAAGAGCTTGCCTGTTGCCAAACTCTAGGCGTTTGCATAGCAACAGCATCAGTAGCAAAGCGTTTCCGCAGCTCGCCCATCTCTGAGAGCTGTAAAGGAGTTTTAAGCTTACTATTCACCGCTAGAATCAAGCGCAGGTGTGCATCAACGTGTTCATACTGCTTAGCCGTAGGTCCATCTAGGTAACCGACCAGACTGTCTAATACTGTTTCTGGCAAGAGACCGATACTTTTCATTGCATAGTGCAGCAAATGGGGCTGATAAGTCGTCAGCAAATTGTGATGCAGTACTTTATCTCTAATAGAGAGGGGCTCGCTATCAATGCAGGATTGCCTATCGTCAGTGCTTATTTGTAAAGTATTTATCTGTAATGGCTCTTTTTCAACATTCTCTAAGGATTTATTTGATGAGTTAACAGATGAATGCTGACGTTTTTCTTGAGCTAAAGACGTAAGGTTTAGTGTCCTTACTGCTTTATTAAGTAAGGTGTTGACTGATAATGTCGCTGAATAAGGCATAACACCTCCCATAAATGATAAATTATATTTGTAGTTATCATAAGGTAGGCAAAAATAAAGTTGAGTATTCTTTAGTAATAGTGTGCAGGCTAATAGTAATTTATCTGGCGTAAATGACGCTTTTTTGTAGGTTTTGTTAGTCAAATGAATTACTTATTGACGACAATAGTAAAGAGAGTAAGGTTGTTTTAAAGGGGCAAGCCTCTTAAATATAACCATACCGTTATCATGGATCAAGACGGTATTTATAACCAGCGATAAAAATTCTGCAGAGTAGGCTTGAAATTTACTCGCCTCACCTTTATTAATCAGCTATCAGAAGGTAGTTAAAAGTTATTGCTAACCATAGGTGATTTATAAAATCACGGTTTGGCTAATGGTCGATTATTTCATTATCTGGCCAATTTATGGTGTTGTTTTCTAATCCATCATTATTCAGTTAATAACCTTATTCATAATTATATAAAGGAGCCATCATGAGCGAGCAGAATAATAACCACGAAAATATTGATCAAAATGTCTCACACGACAATGTTTCGCACGACAATGTCGAGCACGACGATAGTATCTTAAAAGAAACGCTAGAAGAGTTTAATCCCCAGCAAAATTCAGGGGAAGAAAGCACTATCGAAAACGATATCGATTTAGATACGTTTAAAGCGCGTATCGCCGAGTTAGAAGGCGAGGTCAAGCAAGCGAAAGAAGGTACAGCGCGTGCCAATGCTGAAGCTTACAATGCGCAAAAACGCATGGAGCAAGAAGCCGATAAGAGCAAAAAATTTGCCCTGCAAAAATTTGCCAAAGAGCTATTAGAAGTGGTCGATAATTTAGAGCGCGCTATCGAAAATGCTCAAGCAGATGACCCTGTCACCGAAGGTGTCAGATTGACGCATAAAGCATTATTAGATGTGTTAAACAAAAACGGCGTAGAAGTGGTTGAGCCACAAGGCGAGAAATTCAACGCTGATTTGCATGAAGCGGTTGGCATTGACCCAGAAGCCGAAGCTGATACTGTGGGTACGGTACTGCAAAAGGGCTATAGTCTGAACGGTCGTTTGCTGCGCCCAGCAATGGTTCGCGTCGGACAGTAGATTTTGAAAAACTAATAATCTAAAGGTTAATATTTTACATAATAAGTCTTTAACCAAGTTAAACCTTACTATTAATAAGGGTTTACACAAAAAATCACATAAAAGACATTTTTTGCCGATTAAATGACTTGAAATAATAAAGCCTCAAACCTATATAGAACAACAAGTGACCGTCTGGTATCTGCTAGGTTCGGTCTGATGAGATAAATAGCTTATTTAAAAATAAATTAGGAGCAATTAATTATGGGTAAAGTAATTGGTATTGACTTGGGTACAACGAACTCATGTGTCGCAGTGATGGAAGGTGATAAAGTTAAAATCATCGAAAATGCTGAAGGTACACGTACCACGCCATCGATTGTCGCTTACAAAGATGACGAAATCTTGGTTGGTCAGTCAGCAAAGCGTCAAGCGGTGACCAACCCAAACAACACTTTATTTGCCATTAAACGTCTGATTGGACGTCGTTTTGATGACAAAGTGGTGCAAAAAGACATCGGTATGGTGCCTTATAAAATCGCTAAAGCTGATAATGGTGATGCGTGGGTTGAAATTAACGGTAAAAAATTAGCGCCACCACAGGTTTCTGCTGAAATCTTGAAAAAAATGAAAAAAACAGCAGAAGACTATCTTGGTGAAAGCGTTACCGAAGCTGTTGTAACAGTGCCTGCGTACTTTAATGACTCGCAGCGTCAAGCAACCAAAGATGCCGGTAAAATCGCCGGTCTTGATGTAAAACGTATTATTAACGAGCCAACCGCTGCCGCACTTGCTTACGGTATGGATAAAAAACAAGGCGATAGCACCGTTGCCGTTTATGACTTGGGTGGTGGTACTTTTGACGTATCAATTATCGAAATCGCTGACGTTGATGGCGAGCAGCAATTTGAAGTATTGGCGACTAATGGTGATACATTCCTTGGCGGTGAGGACTTTGACTCAGCGTTGATCGATTATTTGGTTGATGAGTTCAAAAAAGACCAAGACGTCAACCTAAAAGGTGACTCGCTGGCGATGCAGCGTCTAAAAGAAGCCGCTGAAAAAGCAAAAATCGAGCTATCAAGTGCCCAAAGTACGGAAGTCAACCTACCATATATCACTGCTGATAGCAGTGGTCCTAAGCATTTGGTTGTCACTATCAGCCGCTCAAAACTTGAGAGCTTAACGGAAGATTTAGTACAACGCACGATGGGTCCTTGTAAAACTGCGCTTGAAGATGCTGGTCTAAAAGTTGGCGATGTTGATGACGTCATCTTAGTTGGTGGTCAGACTCGTATGCCATTAGTGCAGCAAAAAGTACAAGAATTCTTCGGTCAAGAGCCACGTAAAGATGTGAACCCTGACGAAGCGGTTGCCGCTGGTGCTGCGATTCAAGGAGCGGTATTGTCTGGTGACAAAACTGACGTCCTATTGCTTGACGTGACACCATTGACCCTAGGTATCGAAACCATGGGTGGGGTAATGACGCCAATCATTGAGAAAAACACTATGATTCCGACTAAGAAATCACAGGTGTTCTCAACGGCTGAAGACAACCAGCCAGCCGTAACGATTCAGGTGTATCAAGGTGAGCGTAAAATCGCCAACCAAAACAAACAACTTGGTCGTTTTGACTTGACGGATATTCCACCAGCGCCACGTGGTTTGCCGCAAATCGAAGTTACCTTTGACATTAACGCTGACGGTATCATGAACATCTCAGCGAAAGACAAAGGTACTGGTAAAGCGCAAAGCATTCAGATTAAAGCGGACTCTGGTTTGTCGGATGAAGAAGTCGAACAAATGGTGCGTGATGCGGAAGCGAACGCTGCTGAAGATGAGAAATTTGCTAACCTTGCGCAGGTACGTAACGAAGCAGATGGTCGTATTCATGCGGTACAAAAAGCGCTAAAAGAAGCTGGCGATAAAGTCACTGAAGATGAAAAATCAACAGTAGAAACTGCCATCTCTGAGCTTGAAGCAGCTGCTAAAGAAGATGATCATGATGACATCAAAGCCAAACTTGAAGCGCTAGACAATGCTTTCTTACCAGTGAGCCAAAAGATTTATGCTGATGCTGGGGCTGGCGCAGAAGGTATGGATCCAAGCCAGTTCCAACAAGGCGCTGATAATGCTGGTAACAACAATCAAGCGGATGACGATGTCGTTGATGCTGAGTTTACTGAAGTTGACGAAGATAAAAAGTAAGCTTAATTAAAGCTTAAATCGACGTTGATTTCATAATAAAAGGCGTATCTTTCGGGATGCGCCTTTTTAATTTTGATTCTCAGTCGTTGTTAATGAGTAGGGAATATTACTCAAACTAGGTGATTGTAACAAAAGATTTCATATCTAGTCCTTTGTAACCCAAGGGCCGACAAACACTTGCAAAAGTTAACTTTCTTACCATTAAACACTGACAGAGTTTTTGACATGGTTTGTTACTATGTATACATCGTTAGCAAACAAGGCGATATGGCTAAAAAGCCCACATAAATAAATAACTTGTTTGTCCAAATTGATTTTAAGGAGCTACACATGAAAACTCTACAAAAAACTTTACTAGCCCTAACTGCAGGTTCTTTACTAAGCGTAGGTGCACAAGCAGCCGTAGCATATGGTAATGGTTATACTGGTCAGCCATACGTTGGTGTAAAAGTCGGTCAGTTTGACCTAGACGTAGATGGTGCTGATGATCCAACTGCTTATGGCGTATACGGTGGCTATAACTTTGATCCTAACTTCGGTATTGAAGCTGAGTATGTAGGTTCAGATGATGCTGATTACTATAACGGTGATATCGATGCCAAATCTTATGGTGCATACGGTACTTATCGCTATCAGTTCCCTAACACTGGTTTATATGCCAAAGGTAAGTTAGGTGTTGCTAAGACTAAAGTAGAAGGTAACTACTTAGTTGAAGATTCTGGAAGAAAAACATTTTCTGATAGCGATACTAGCTTAGCTGGCGGTGTTGGTCTTGGTTACTCAGTCAATCCTGACTTCAGCGTTGAAGCAGAATATGACAAACTAGGTAGCGATGCGGATCTTATGACTATCGGCGCTCATCTTAAATTCTAATTATTTGAGTCTTAAGTTATTTAATTAGCAATAGCTTAAATAGTTAATAAAGTAAAAAACGATCACTTTGGTGGTCGTTTTTTTATGCGTATAACTTTTAAGGCGCTGTTTGAGAACAAAATGTGCTACATTGAAAGCTAGAATGATAAAGATAGGGAATGAGCAATTATGGAGATGCTTTGGATGCTTGAACCGTGGCACTGGCTGGTATTAGGCTTTGTATTGCTAATCATTGAGATGTTTGTACCGACGTTTGCCAGCCTATGGTTTGGCGGAGCGGCTATCATCGTGGCTGCTCTTGCGTGGTTGCTACCCATTTCTGTATCGATGCAAATCATTATTTGGTTGGTGCTCTCGGCTATCTTTTTATTGGCTTGGTTTAAATTTATCAAACCATTATCTGTCGATCGCACCAAAGCGGGGTTGGGCGGTAGTGTCATCATCGGTGAAACTGGGATGATTATCGTCGCGCCGCAGTTAGAGCGCGCAGGCGTTGTACGCTTTAGTGTACCTATCGTCGGGGCTGCTGAGTGGATGTGCCGTACGAGCGGTGAGCAAGTTGCCGTCGGCGATCGTGTGATAGTGACGGATATCGTAGGTAATGAGCTGATTGTCAGTAGTATGCAAGCGCAAGCAGTTATTAATAAAAATAGTTAGGCATAATAATAGAGGTGCAACATGGAAAGTTTTAGTATTGTCATGATCGTTTTGATTGCATTGGTCGTGTTTACGGTGTTTAAAGGCGTGCGCATTGTTCCTCAAGGGTATAAATGGGTAGTGCAGAGACTTGGTAAATATAGCCAAACCCTAGAGCCAGGATTAAATTTAATCATTCCTTATGTCGACGACGTGGCTTATAAAGTGACGACCAAAGATATCGTCCTTGATATTCCTTCGCAAGAAGTCATTACCCGAGACAACGTGGTCATTATCGCTAACGCCGTTGCTTATATTAATATCGTCCGCCCCGATAAAGCGGTTTATGGTATCGAAGATTATGAATACGGTATTCGAAATCTAGTGCAGACGTCTTTGCGTTCAATCATTGGTGAGATGGATTTGGACAGCGCTTTATCAAGCCGTGATGAAATCAAAACTAAGCTAAAACACGCCATCTCAGAAGATATTGCTGATTGGGGTATTACCCTCAAAACCGTAGAAATCCAAGATATCAATCCCTCGCAAACCATGCAAGCCTCGATGGAAGAGCAGGCGGCGGCAGAGCGTTTACGCCGTGCTACCGTCACCCGTGCTGACGGGCAAAAGCAAGCGGCTATCTTAGAGGCAGATGGTCGCCTAGAAGCGTCACGCCGAGATGCTGAAGCGCAAGTGGTATTGGCGAAAGGCTCAGAAGAATCTATTCGTTTGATTACTGCCGCAATGGGCGACGAAGAAATGCCGATTGTCTATTTACTTGGCGAGCAATATATCAAATCGATTCGTCAGTTAGCCGAATCTGATAACGCAAAAATGGTGGTATTACCGGCTGACATTCTAAGTACCATAAAAGGTATGGTAGGTGATAAGCTTAAGGTTTAACTAAGTATGATTTAGGCGTATTTAAATTTGTTAGACAAATAGTCAGTGAGCGTTTTACGTGCTGACTATTTTTTTAACTTTTAATTGACAGCTAATCAACTTTTTTGCGTGCATTACTTTATTTTTAATAACAATAATAATTCAAGGAAAACAATAATGACCAAGCAAGATATCAATACTGCAATTATTACTATAAATGAATTTGTGCAAGGTAGCCCGTTGCCTTATAGCGTGCTTGATGCGACGCATATCAATGCCGCTTATCCTGAACAGAAATTAGAGATTCGAGGCGGCGGCTACGGCTCAGATGCAGCGGCGCATCCAACCAATGCCAAGCAGTTTTATGCCCTGACCGACCGTGGGCCTAATGCCGACTTTGACGGAATTGCTGGTAAAGGTAAGCAGTTTCTTGTGCCAAATTATACGCCGTCTATTGGGTTGTTTGAATTGCAAGCTGACAGCAAAATTATCAAAGTAAAAGAAATAATTCTAAAGGATAAAAATGGCAATCCTATCTCGGGACTACCAAACCCAAAGGCTTTTGGCGGCACCAATGAAGTGCCTTATGATGTCCATGGTCAACCGATGACAGTCAATCCACAATTGCCTTTTGATGCAGTGAGCAATCCGATCAAAACTGATATCAATGGTTTAGACCCTGAAGGGCTCGCAGCGCTGCAAGATGGCAGCTTTTGGGTCAGTGATGAGTATGGTCCGCACCTTGTGCATTATGATGCCAAGGGCGTAGAGATTGAGCGTATCAATGCATTTGCCAATGATGAGCGTAATAATGTGATGGTTGAAGGTAAGCCGATTTTGTTACCGACGGAATTTAGCAAACGCCGTGCCAATCGTGGCATGGAAGCGTTAACCATTACGCCTGACCAAACGACGCTTGTCGGTATCATGGAGTCCTCTATGGACAATCCTGATAAGTCAGGGCGACTATCTAGTTTGGTACGTATGGTAACGATTAACTTAGTTTCAAGACAAATAGCGCAGTATTTATATCGATTGGATAATGCAGCGCATGTGACCTCTGGCATTGTGGCGCTTAATGACCATGAGTTTTATCTCATTGAGCATGATCGCAAATTCCCGCTCCAAGATAAGTCGGCACAAAAACTCATTTATAAAATTGATATCGCACAAGCAACAGATATTGAAACTATTTTAAATGATGGAAGCGTTAGGCAAGATGACACGGTTGGTTTGACAGTGAATGGACAAACGCTTGAGCAGTTGATTGCCATTGATGAAGAAAACTGGCAAATGCTTGAAAACATAAACATCACGCCTGTTAAAAAGACCTTGGTCGTCGATGTGCTGGCGAGCTTAGAGTACCCACATGATAAGCTTGAGGGCTTATGGTTAAGACAAGATGGTTCATTGGGTCTACTCAATGATGATGATTTTGCAATGACAGATACTGATATAATCAATCCAAAAAGTAGCGTCGAGCAAAAGTATCTCGATAAAGAAAAAACCATTGAAGATGCCAATCGCTTATATATTGTTATGCCGACTGAATAGAGTAGATTGGTTTTTTTATCAATACTTATCGTATTACAGCCAATAAAAAGACCTCGCATTAGCGAAGTCTTTTTTATTAATAACGTATAAAAAAGTTTTAAATTACTTTAGAGAAGCGGTTTTTATGTTTTTTCTCAAGGTATTCATCGAACACCATAGCGACATTACGCCCTAATAGACGACCTTTTGGTAGGACGCGAATACCAGCGGCATCCATGTCAATCAAGCGGTCCTCTTGCATCTCGCCCAATTGCTGAATTTCATCTATAAAATAAGTAATGGCATCGATACCGAATTTCTGATTGACGTCTCTAAAGTCGATATAGTCATGACAGAGTAGATTCATAATCACGTATTCACGCAGACGATCTTTAATCGAGGTTTTAATCACATTGACCGCTGGCATGATCGCTGGATTATCACGCGCGGCATCGATATTCTCTTTATATACCTGCAAATCCGTATGGTTTTGCAAAATATAGCTGCTATTGGCGTTAGAGATTTGGCTGATTGACGACACGCCAAAGCCCAACAAATCGCAATCGCCCATGATGGTATAACCCTGAAAATTACGATGTAATTTGCCTTCGCGCTGGGCGATAGCAAGCTCATCGTCAGGTTTGGCAAAATGGTCGATACCGATATATTGATAACCGGCTTCGCTCAAGGTATTGATGGTATTACCGAGCATGGTAAGCTTGGCAGCTGGCGTCGGTAAATCTTCCTCTTTAATTTGGCGTTGCGATTTAAAGCGCTCAGGTAAATGAGCGTAATTAAACACCGATAAACGATCGGGTGACATCTCGATAACACGGCGTACGGTCTTGTCTAGAGTCGTCGGCGTTTGATGCGGTAAGCCGTAAATCAAATCGACGTTGGTAGAATGGAAGCCCAATCTACGCGCTTCAGCAAGCACATTTTCAATCAGTTCAGCAGAGTTGATACGGTTGACGGCGATTTGTACTTTTTCGTCTAAGTCTTGTACGCCTAGACTGACGCGGTTAAAACCAAGGTTACGCAGTACCGTTAGTGTCTCGTCGCCAAGCTCACGCGGATCGATTTCAATAGAGTAATCGCCTTGGTCTTCTGGCAAAAATTCAAACTGGGTCTGCAAAAACTCCCAAAGTTTTATCAACTCATTATCTTGTAGAAAGGTTGGCGTACCGCCACCGAAATGCAGCTGCTTGACCAGGGGGTTTTTACGATCGGCTGGCGTTTTTAATAAGCTACGTTTGTGCTTAATTTCTGCCATTAAATATTCTAAATAATCTCCAGCATCACTGTTCTTTTTGGTGATAATTTTATTACAAGCACAGTAGTAGCAAAGGTGACGACAAAACGGAATATGGAAATACAGCGATAAGTGCGCATCGGCTTCGCGCTCTTGCAGAATCTTAGTCTCCAGCCCCTCAGGCATCGGTGAGAATTCTAACGCGGTCGGGTAGGAGGTATAACGCGGCCCAGATCGATTGTATTTATTGATAATTTCTTCATCGAATGCCGGCAGCTGCTTACTGGTAATGCTGCCACGAGTACTGGCATAGGGATTGGGCATCTCAACCACAGGACGTGCAGTAGTAGGCTGCTCGTCGGCATGAGCGAAAGATTTTTGGTCGCTATTGATATCGGCTGGTTCTGACATGCGAGATTCCTCGGTTTAACTGTATAAATCGCCACTTAAGTAATAAGTAGTATAACAAATCAATAGTCATAGTGGCATGGACGTTAAGTTTCCGTATATACCCATAAAGTTGTATTGCTATCTGCAATAAAAAAAGACTTCAGGATTGCTCTAAAGTCTTTTTTATTATAATCAATAATTTAGCTAGAACTATTCTCTCAATTTAATCACTTCACCAACCGCTTGTTTGGATATTTCACTCTTACTAAATGGCAGACGAATCCACTCTTTATCTGAATAACGGCGCGTCTGATCACGATGATAAGGGCGCGTTGTATCTCCTGCTTGTGAGTAGGCAAGTAACGCTTCTACGACAGGACCTTTACTATCAAAGGTCACTGACTGCATATAGGTTGGGCCATTATTAATAATATAATTACCAGCCTCATTAACTCCTGCACCTCGGGCAACGTTAAAGATACCTTCGCTACCATAACCACCATGCATAGGAATGTGCTGGTTGTTCTTGCCAGCATCTAGCACATATTGCAGCTCACCTAAGCTTGCATCAAGTGCAATGCCTTTATTTTGGAAGTAAGCAATCGCATCGCCTAAAGCTTGGCGAGTCTGGGCAGTGATTTTTAGCTCGCGCGGTGTATTGATGGGGTCGGCTTCGTTGAAGGGGACTTTAAACGAATCATTTGTATATTCACTAAAACCCGCCTTGTTCCAAAACTCTCTAAACACATGCGCGCCTCGGCTGTCGATGTTGTTGCGACGGTCCCAATTATTCAAGATGCTACAGGCTTGTTTGGCTTCGATAGTTGCGCCACCTGTCAGAGGTAGCATAGGGTTGGCATTACAATCGGCTAAGACATCATCGAGAACTAATTCGGCGGCATAACTGCGATTGCCATAGACGACGTCTTGCATATTATCTAAGGTAAAGGTAGTACCACCCAAGTTATCTGAGTTATCCAAACGGTCTAATACTTGCTGAAATGCCATGCGTGTACGTAAAGAAAGTGGCACGCCCTCTGGGCTAGTCGCACTAGGGAATTGCGTTAAACGGCGACGTAGCAGCGGTGAAAACCCTGTTAACGGCTCATCTAAATTACTCAACCAATAAGTATCGTTTGAGTTAAGCACATAATCGTCACGAATCAAGAAAGGCAGGTTTGAGCGCCCAAAGATGCCTGCTTGCGGCGAATCAGCGTCTTTACCCCATTCACAATCCGCTTTGCTGCCATCCAAAGCTGGCAGCCCAAAACTGACGATGGCTTGTAAATAAGGCTTACCAGCAGTACAGCTATTTAATTTATCTGCGGTGACATGTGGCACGGTTGAGATGTCAGCATAAAGCGCTTTGCCATAGCGGTCGGTGGCGATGGTATTGACAAATCCTAGCCCAACCTGATCTTGCATTTTATCCACCAAGTCCTCTACGCTGGTGGCTTGATTCATACTACGCCATTGGTTCAGTGAGCGAGCGTTTTCAGCGGCGGCATCACGAATAGTAAAGGCGATATTGTTCGCGCCCCAAGGTGGTAGTAAACCATTGACTTGATCGACAGCTATCATAGGACCAAAATGTGACGAATAAACCGATCTGACCAGCGTCTTATTGTCTGGCAGTTGGATAGTGACGTCATCCTTTTTAATATCGCGCTGCTCAACGACGCCTGCACTATTAGTATAGTTGTACTTCATTGGGTTGCCGTCTACTAGGCTGAGCTGATAAAGGGTAAAGCGCTTAGCAGTCGATACCGTATGGCTCCAAGCGACGTCTTTATTAAAGCCAATGTTGGGGAAAGGTTGGCCTTGTTGTCCTGCTCCCATGACGTCAAGCTTGCCTGGCAGTGTTAAATGAAATTCATAAAAGCGCTGTAAACCATCCCAAGGCTCATGAGGATTGCCATAAAGGATACCACTTTTAGTGCCTGTAACTTCGCTACCAAAGGCATAGGCGTTACTGCCGCCATCCGTTACATTGATGGTTGTCATATCAAAATCAAAGCCTGAGGACAAATCCGCGGCCGACTCTGATGTTAGGTCGTTCTCTGGCTCTATAGAAAGCGTACGCCTTCGCGAGCTACCCATGATACCTTTTTCGACAGTAGGCGCCGCAGTGGCAATAGGCGTGACAAAGTTTGATAGACCACCGCGCAGATTGGCCTTGCCATAAAGCGCTAGCAAATCATCAGTCGTGATTTCACGAACCCATTCAGCGCCGGCACAGTCAGGATCGATATTGTCGACACCTTTATCACGCAAATAGCGGCTATAACCGGAGGCATAACCAGCTACTGCATCTAAAACCTCGGGCTCTTGCGCGTCCAAAAACTGTTTACGCTTAGCGTCTGAATTATACCAGGTATAGAAAACATCACTATCGATATCCCCCTTATCGCCTAGATAGCGCATACTCTCACCCTTAGCGATTACAATTTCGCGCGCCAGTGAGCAGATATTGTCTTCGGCAAAAGCATACCCGACGCCATAACCGAGACCTTTATAGTTTTTAGCAGTGATGTGCGGTATGCCAAACTCAGTGCGCTGGATATCCGCCGCATAAGTACTATCGCTAGTATCGTCGTCTATATTGCCGTTAAAATTGTCGTTATCCGAACAGCCAAATAATCCCAACGACACTGCCATTGTTAATAGCGTGAGTGTGCGTACACGCCGATTAAGCACATTAATGCTCATGAGCTTACCCATCCATGGTTAATTACGATTTTATAAAGCGCTGACGAGAATTACCGCCAAGCTTTATGTGTCAATAAATTCCTTTTATTGCCGTGCTTTTATCTGTCTTATTTTCTATTTTTTTGAATGAAATAACGAATAAGAAAAATTAAAAACATTTATCAAACATATAACACTTTTAAATATCTATGCTAGCGAATAAATCGCAGAATTTAGGCGCTGATGTTTTTTTTAGATTTAACCCCAGTTCGGGATAAG